>JAKFWI010000089.1 GCA_021731965.1 Hyphomonadaceae bacterium
TCGCTGCTGTCGCGGCGCGCATGTCCCGCGCCGCGACAGCAGCGATCAGCGGGTCACCGACATAGGCCTCCTCGCAGACTTCGCGCAGCTGCAAAGGGCTCATATCCATGCCGCCCAGCTTTTGCGCCAGATGGTAAGAAAGCGCGCTCTCGATGCGATCATGGTGCAGGATGGAGGCGTGCAGATAACTGGCCAGCCTTGGCTCCATGGCCGCGCCGCGCTCCGCCTCGGTGCGCAATTGAGCCCAGACCCCGCCTGATTCCGCCAGGATATGGGGGTGTTGTGCGATCGCACTCATGTCTTGCTCCTGCTTATCTCTGGGGCCATTCCGGCAGCATGGCCCGCACCAGTTCGCCCGGTAACGCCCCCGTCACCGCCATATGGTGCGCGCGCAGCACCGCCGCCACTGTCAAGCAATCGCAAATCCGCCCAGCAAGCACGTCTTGCAGCAACATGGCAAAGGGCATGACCTTGTGGGAGAGCACTTCGGTGGCATCCGGCTGGGCCTGGCCCGGTGTCAAATCCGTGGCGAGAAACACGATGGCTCGCTCATCAGTGATGGAATTGGAGACATCAATGCGCAGGATCTCATCCAAAACCTTGGCGGTGAGGCCGGTTTCCTCAGCGAGTTCGCGCCGCGCGCAGCTCTCGGGTGGCTCACCGGCATCAACGCCACCTTCCGGCATTTCCCAGGAAAACGCCTCCAAAGGCGGGCGCCATTGGCCCACCAGATGCACCGCGCCCGCCGCATTGATGGGCAGCACGCCCACCGCCAGGCGCTTCATGCGCACGATGCCGTAAATCGCGGGGGTCCCGGCCGGGTTAAGGCCCTGGCGCTCCTCGACGGTGATCCAGGGATTGTCGTAGACAAGCCGCTGCGACTGCCATGTCCAAGGATCCCCCAAGGGGTCTTCCTGCTTCATACCCATTCCTTATTGCACCGTAACAGGGTTATCGCCCCTGGCGGACGAGGTCAAAGCCATGTTGCCAACCCGCTTTCCCGAAACCCTCCTTGAGAACGCCCCCGCCAATGCCACCTGCCCGCAGCCGGCATTGCTCGATCTGCTGGCCAGGCGCCGCTCTACCAAGATCGCGCAGCTGACCGGGCCGGGGCCTGACCGCGCCGTGATCGAAGGCCTGCTGGGCCTGGCCGCCCGCACGCCCGATCACGGCAAGCTGGCCCCGTGGCGTTTTTTGGCGCTGCTGGGCGAGGGCCGCGCCCGCGCCGGCGCTTGCCTGGCCGAAGTGCTGGCACAGCGCCAGGCCGGCGACGAGGCGCTGGCGGCGGAACGCCAGCGCTTTTTGCGCGCCCCGGCGGTGATCGGCGTGATCAGCACGGCCGCGCCGCACGCAAAAATTCCCGAGTGGGAACAGCTGCTTAGCGCGGGCGCAGTGTGCTTCAACCTGCTGTTGGCAGCGCATGGTGCGGGCTATGCCGGCTGCTGGCTAACAGAATGGCCGGTCTATGATGCGCAGGCCAGAGCCGCGCTGGGCCTGGCGGCACATGAGCGCATCGCGGGCTTTATCTATCTCGGCAGCGCCAGCGAGGTGCCGCTAGAGCGCCCCCGGCCCGATAGCCGCGCCTTGACCAGCTGGTTCTGACCGCCCACCGCGCGCCCACCTGCCGGTAAGAACGCATTCTCATCATGCGCGCGCTTGCTTAGCGATCGGCGCCGGAGGCCTTGCTGGGCGGGGGCTTGTGGGTTTTGTGGGTGATGCGCTCCCCGTCCAGCCCATCGGCTTCGCCCAAAAAAAGCTTACGCAGGTTGATGGTCGATGACTGGCCAATGCAGTCAAAATTCTCCGCCAGCCATTCATCCGCCGAATTGCGCCCACCCTTGAACAGCAGGCCAAGGCTCTGGTCCGTCAGGCGCATTTTAGAGGCGAGATCGAACTCGATGCGGTCTTTGTCCTCGATGATGTGCATGAGCACCCGCCGGTAATCGGTGCCATCCAGGCGCCCGTCATCGCGCAGGCGATTGACGAAATCGACGGCGCGCAATTCCCGCAGCAAACTGGCGTTGAAGGTGATTTCGTTGACGCGATCCATGATTTCGCGGGCGCTGCGGGGGGTGGTGTTGCGCTCCAGTGGGTTGATCTGGATCAGCACCGTGTCGTCACTGTCAGAGAATTCGAACAGCGGCCACAAAGAGGGATTGCCCATGTAACCGCCATCCCAATAGGGCACACCCTCAATCACCACCGCCTGAAACAAATAAGGGAGGCAAGCGCTGGCCATGACATGATCCGGCGTCAGCTCATGGCGCTGGAACACCCGCACCCGGCCGGTATGCACATTGGTGGCTGAGACGAACAGCTTGATCGGCTCGTATTTCTGCACCTTGTCAAAATCTACCAGGTCATCGATCAGATCACGCAAGGGATTCCAATTGAGCGGATTGAAATCATAGGGGCTGACGGCGCGTGTCATCATGTCCAGCCAATGGGTGATCGGTGCCATGTCCAGCCCCCAGGTGCCTAAAAAATTCTGCAGCGCCGTCGCCCCGATGAACGGTGAGCGCGACGCATCGGCAATGCCTGTCCAGAACCGGCGCAGGCAGGCGCGCGCGCCCTCGCGCCCACCGCTCATCATGCCCTCGGTTAACGCAACCGCATTCATGGCCCCGGCGGAGGTTCCTGAAATCGCTGCGATCTCAATGCGTTCATCCTCCAGCAAGCGATCCAGCGCCCCCCAGGTGAAGGCCCCGAATGAGCCGCCGCCCTGCAACGCCAGATTGATGCGCTTCACCGCGCTTGGTTTTGCCGCTCTGCCAGCCATCACGCCACTCCTTCACTCTTGCCGGTACGCTACACCAGGATGTATCGCTGCGTGCGATAAGCTTGCGTCTGCGCGCCCGAGCCGCTACGCCGCGCAGGCAAGCTGAAATATAATCGTGGGGGCGGCAGGTGAATTTTAACCTAGCGGAAGTGCAAGGCTTCATCTCTGGATTTGACGATTTTCTGATCCAGCTCGGTGCCACGCTGGGCATGTTCACCTTTGCCCTGATGATCTATGTTCTGCTGACGCCGCACAAGGAGTTATCACTCATCCGCGAGGGGAATGCTTCGGCAGCGTTGGCATTCGGCGGCATAATTCTTGGGCTGGCGATTCCGCTGGGGGCCTGTTTGGCGCATTCGTTTGGCTTGGTCGATCTGGTCATTTGGGGCAGCGTCACCTTGCTGCTGCAGCTGATCGCTTTTCGTTTCGTCGATTTCATTCTGCATGGTTTGCCCAGGCGCATCGCGGAAGGCGATGTGGCGGCGGCTTTGGTGGTGGTCAGCGCCAAGATTGGCATCGGCCTGATCATGGCTGGCGCGCTATCCGATCCTTCCCTGACCATGTTCAACTGATCCGCCGCGCGCTGGCGACGGTGTGTTCGAAGCAGGAGCCCGTTGAGTGCGTTTACCAGACTGGCTGATCTATATTCTGGTGCTGGCTGCGCTGGTGTTTGGGCTCAGCAAATTCGGCGGGCGCGCCCCCGCGCCAGATGCCCCGCAGACGCACACCTATTCTGGCTCGCTGCTACCGAGCGCGAGCACGTTGGATTCCGAAGTGCTGGTCGAGGTCGGGCCGGTCACGGAAGGCGCCGGCACGGCCTTTGCCGTCTCGACCGATGGCTGGTGGCTGACGGCGCGCCATGTCGTGGATTCCTGTCCCCATATCGGCATATTGGTGGGGGGGGGCAGCGCCATCCAGGTGCTGCAAACCAAGATGGCGCTCGGTGCCGATTTGGCACTGATCAAGACCATACGTGGGCCGGCCCCTTTGGGCTGGAATTTCCAGGAAAACACGTTGCGGGTGGGCCAGCTCGCTTATCATTTCGGCTTCCCACAGGGGGTGCCGGGGGAGGCGGCTTCGCGCCTTATCGGACGCGAGCGGCTGCTCGCGCGCGGGCGCTATCATATCGATGAGCCGATCCTGGCGTGGGCCGAAGTTGGCCGCTCCCACAACCGTCAAGGATCCTTGAGCGGCATTAGTGGCGGCCCGGCCATCAGCTCCGACGGCTTGGTGATCGGGGTGACGCTGGCCGAATCGGTGCGGCGTGGGCGCCTCTACACTGCGGCCCCAGAAACGGTGCTGGCGCTGCTCAAGGCTTCGGGCGTGGCGGCAAGCACCGCGGCGGTAACCGCGCTGACCCCGCAAAACTACGGCTCGCAAAATGACAAGCTGCGCCAGTCCTTGCGGGTGGCCCAGGTCGTGTGCACCACCAAAGCGAAATGACCCAAGAACCCTTCGCCGATCGCCTCGTGGCGCGCGTGCGCATGCTCGGGGCACCGCTCTGCATCGGTCTTGATCCCTATACCGAGCAAATCCCCGCTTTTTTCGGAAACGGTCTGCCCGCGGCCACCGCGTTTTGCCACGAAATCACCGCCTTGGCAGCCGTTCACGGCGCGGCCCTTAAGCCGCAAAGCGCCTTGTTTGAGGCGCTGGGCTGGGAAGGCGTGCGATTGCTTCACGCGGTGATCGCCGAGGCGCGCACGCGCGCTTTGCCGGTCATGCTCGATGCCAAGCGCGGCGATATCGGCGCGACCGCCGCTGGCTATGCCGCGGCCTGCCTTGGGCCCGCGCCGGGCATGGAAGCCGATGCCGTCACCATCTCCGCCTATATGGGCGCAGACAGCATTGAGCCTTTCCTGGCGCTGGCTGAGCAAACAGGCAAAGGCGTGGCGGTTTTGGTGCGCACCTCCAATCCCGGGGCGGCCGCGATCCAAGGCCTGCTGAGCAAGGATATGCCCATCTGGGCGCATGTGGCCAGCTTGCTGGCACCGCAGACGCAGCGGCTGCTTGGTGCTTGCGGCTGGTCCGGCTTGATGGCGGTGGCAGCAGCGACCGCCCCTGATGAGGCGGCACGCCTGCGCCAGCTTTTGCCTGACGCCCTCTTTCTCGTTCCCGGCTATGGCGCGCAGGGTGCCAGCGCGGCCGATGCCGTGGCCGGCTTTGCCCGCACCCCGCTTGGCCTGGAAGGCGGCATCGTCAACGCTTCGCGCTCGGTGCTGTTTCCGGCGCCGGCGCAGCGCGCGCGAACGCTTCCGGCTTGGCGCGAGGCGGTCAGCGCCGCGATGGCGCAGGCCCGCGCTGAGCTCGCCGCCGCCTGCCAAGCGTAGAGCTGATCCTGCACTCTGGCGAGAACCGCGTCACACTTTTCGGGAACGGGTGTAAACCGCGCCCTAACTGCCGCCTTCGCTGCGCAGCGGCCGGGCCAGCAGCGCGCCGATGGCTTCGGTCACGCTGAGGCGGCTATCCAGCACCGCAGCCACGGCGGCGCAGATCGGCATGTCCACATTTGCTTGGTGCGCGAGGGCTAGCACGGCGGGCGCGCTGGCCGCCCCCTCGGCGACGCTGCGCTTGCCCGCCAGCGCCTCCTGCAAGCTACGGCCCTCGCCCAAAGCCAAACCCAAAGCCATATTGCGTGATGACAGGCTGGTGCAGGTCAACACCAAATCGCCCAGGCCGCTGAGCCCGTTTAGGGTATCCAGACGCCCGCCCAGCGCCACGCCCAGGCGTGTCATTTCGGCGAAGCCGCGGGTGATCAAGGCCGCGCGGGCGCTTTCACCCAAAGCGGCACCTTGGGCAATGCCGCAGGCGATGGCGATGACATTCTTCACCGCACCGCCAATCTGCGCCCCGATCAGATCGTCTGTGACGTAGGGCCGAAACGCCAAACTGGCCAAGCGCAAGGCCAATTGCTCCGCCAGGGGTGGCGGGCCGGCAATGGTGGTGGCGGTGGGCAGGCCGCGGGCCACATCCTTGGCAAAGCCGGGGCCGGAAAGCACCAAAGCCTGCGCCTGCGGGGCAGCCTGGGCCAATACTGTGCTCATCAACGCAAGGCTCGCCTGCTCCACGCCCTTGCTGCACAGCACGATCGGCAAGCCGGGCCGGAGATGCCCCCCGCCGGCCAGCAGCACGCCGCGCACATGCTGGGCGGGGCTGACACAGAGCACCGCGTCGCAGGCCAGCGCCTGCGCGATGTCATCGGTGACGCAAACGCCCTCCTCCAAGGCCACCCCCGGCAGATAGGCGATGTTTTCGCGCGCGGCGTCCATGGCGGCGGCCGCGGCCTCAAAGCGCGTCCACAGCACGATCTCCCCTCCGGCTCGCGCCGCAACATTGGCGAGCGCCGTGCCCCAGGCCCCTGCCCCCAAAACACCGATCCGCGCGAAGTTTGCCAACACCGTCATATCGCCTAACAAAACACGCCCCAGCCGGCCATCTTGACCCATTCTCGCACGCTTGGCGCTCATGCGTCAGCCCCGGCGGCCGCGAACAGGCCCTTGACAGCGCAGCGGCGCTCGTTAGGGTCCGCCCCTTGCTTTTTAAGGTATCGGTTTTCACGCCATGGCCAAACCAGCCACTATCAAGATTCGCCTCAATTCCTCAGCCGATACCGGCTATTTCTACGTGACGAAGAAGAACCCGCGCACGAAGACGGAAAAGATGAAGTTGAAGAAATACGATCCCGTCGTGCGAAAGCACGTGGAATTCGTTGAAGGCAAGATCAAGTAGGCCAGCGGATCGCAAGATCCGCCGATTAGGCCATAGAGCAGCTCTCCGATTTGACGCAATCAGATCAAATCCTGCGAATCCGCTCCACACTTATCAATAATCCCGCTCTCGCCCGGCGTCAGATCAAACCGAAACGGTTTGATCTGGGTTAAATACTTTATGCTTTCAATTAGCGCATGGATGCTCCGCCGATGCGCTGTGCATCGATCGGTGCATGCGCTTTGGCGAAAACCGCGTCACACTTTTCGCGAACGGGTCTGGCGGCCAGCATGCCACCAGCGCAGCGAAGTGCCGCTTGCGGCCGGGTGAGGTGACGCAAAATACGAAGCAAAATCTGAATGAGAGGGGCAAACCAGATAGCGCGCGGGGGATGCTCAGGCCGCCTTCGCCACCCGATCGCGGCCTTCTTGCTTGGCCCGATAGAGCGCCTGATCAGCCTGCTTGAGCAATTGATCGGGCGCAAAAGAGGCATTCTCTGAGCACGCCAAGCCAATGCTGACCGTTACGCGTAGCCACACGCCGCCGCGCCGCACGCCGAAATCCTCGCCCGAGATCACCATGCGCAGCCGTTCCGCGGCCAAAGCGGCGTAATCATCGTTCGTTCCCGGCATCACCACGATGAATTCTTCCCCGCCAAGCCGGCAGACGAAATCTGTCGGCCGCACGTTTGAGGCGATTCGCGCCGCAAATTCCCGCAGCACATCGTCTCCGACATCATGGCCAAAGCGATCATTGACACGCTTGAAATGATCGAGATCGAACACCAAAACCGCCAAAGGTGGCCCGCCCAGCTCTGCGCGCTTTAGCAGGGGCTGCAGCTGACTGAGTAGATAGCGCCGATTATAGAGGCCGGTGAGCGGATCGGTAACCGCCTGCTCGAAACTTTCCTCCACCTGCATACGCAGGCTTTCCACTTGGCGTTTGCGCCGCAGCAGCGTTCCGGTACGGGCCTGCAATTCCTCGCCGTCCACCGGCGTGGAGAGGATGTCATGCGCGCCGAGATCGAGCGCGCGCGTCGCCAACGCGGCCTCTGAGGGGCCACCGACGCAGAGAATCTGCACATCGCGTGAGGATTCGCGTGCCTGCATTTTTGCCACCACGGCCAGCGGATCGCAGTGCCGCGCCGCAAGTGGCACCAGCATCAGATCGGCTTGATCAGCATCGCCCGCCGCCAGCCCCGCGAAATCCACATAGCTGACCCGAAAACTTGCTTCCAAGCCAGCACCTAGGGCGCGCGCGCTTTCACTGGGATCATCCAGCACCACGAGGCTGGGCTGACCAAAAATCATCCGATGCTGATCGTTGGAAAGGCCAAGGCGCTGGCCATCAGCAACGCGGCGGCGCAGCTCATCAGCCGAGCGCTTGAGCCTGATCAGGCTGCGGGCGCGCGCGCTCAGCTGCAAGCTGTCCACCGGCTTCATCAAAAAATCGTCCGCACCCGCCGACAAGCCCTCCAAGCGGGCGCGGCGATCGCCGTTGGCGGTAATCAAAATGATGGGAACATGACAGGTGCGGGCGTGGGCTTTGAGCTCCCGGCAGACGTCCAGCCCGCTTTTCACCGGCATATGCACATCAAGCAGCACCAATTCCGGGGGATCGCGCAGCGCCAGCTCGATGGCCTGCTCCCCGCTTTCGGCAAAGGCCACATCGTAATAATCGCGCTGAAGCATCGCCTCCATGAGGCGCCGGTTCACGATCAAATCATCGACAACCAGGATGCGACCACTCATTAACAACCCTCTCAGCGAATGAAGCGTCGAACGGTATCCAGAAAAATGCGCACCGATATCGGCTTGGAGAGGTAGGCTTCGCAGCCGCCCTCGCGCATTTTTTGTTCATCCCCGCGCATGGCAAAAGCCGTAACTGCCACCACTGGGATGGCTTTTAGATCGGGATCGGCCTTTAAATTGCGGGTGACGGTCAGCCCAGATATCTCCGGCAGCTGGATATCCATGATGATCAGGTTTGGCCGATGGGCGCGCGCAAGCTCCAGCACGGTGCGCCCATCACGGGTTTTCACCGTCTTGTATCCCGAAGCCTCCAACAAATCGTTGAACAGCTTCATGTTGAGCTCATTGTCCTCAACGATAAGAACCGTTTTGCTCATGGAGACGCCATGCGGCACCGGCCCCTTGACCTCCTGACGCACGATGCGCCAGCCTGAGTCTCCTCATTAAGGCCCCGCCTATTAATCAAGCATTGCCCTCCTGTGCTTCTTGTTGAAAAGACTGCCCATGCGCTGTCGTCTGCATTATGGCGAGAGCAGAACCACCCGCTTTGGCTATCCCCGCGGGACGCTGAACCCCTTGATACGTATGAATGGAGCGAGACATGAGCCAAGTTTCCAAGCGCCTGGAAGATCTGAGCATCGTTCTGCCGACGCCGCCAGCCCCGGTGGCGAGCTACATCCCTTTTGTGCGCAATGGCACCTTGGTGCACGTCTCTGGGCAGGTTTCCATCGCGGCGGATGGGGGAATCAAGGGGCGAGTCGGTCAGGGCCTTGATCTCGAAGCCGGGCAAGCCGCTGCCCGGCTCTGCGCGATCAACCTGATGGCGCAGGTGAAAGAGGCCTGCGCGGGCGATCTTGATCGCTTGCTGCGCGTGATCAAGCTCAACGGCTTTGTAAACGTCACCCCCGATTTCGATGCCATCCCCTTGGTGATGAATGGCTGCTCCAACCTGTTCGTCGAGGTCTTTGGAGAAAAAGGGCGCCATGCCCGTTCGGCGGTGGGCGTGGCCAACCTCCCGCTCGGGTTTGCGGTGGAAGTTGACGGCGTGTTTGAAATCGCGTGAACCGGCCTGCGCGCACCCCCGCTTTGCACGTTGAGGTGCTGGACGGCCTCGGCGCGATCGATCGCGGCGCGTGGGACGCTTTGGCCAATCCCGCCGATTTGGCGTTTGACCCGTTTCTTTCCTGGGATTGGCTCGAGGCCCTGGAGGCGTCCTTCAGCGTGGCCCCCGAAACCGGCTGGGCCCCGCAGCATTTGCTGCTGCGCGATGATGGCGGGGGGCTGATCGGCGCGCTGCCGCTTTATCTCAAGGGGCATTCCTATGGGGAATATGTCTTTGATCACGCCTGGGCCGATGCCTTGCACCGGGCAGGCGGGCGCTATTACCCCAAATTGCTGAGCGCGGTGCCCTTCACGCCCGTGACGGGCCGGCGCCTGCTGGCCAGTACGGAGCCAGCACGGGCGGGCCTGTTGGCGGGGGCACTCAGCCTTGCAGCCAAGCAGCGGGTCTCGTCGCTGCATGTCAATTTTTTGCCCGAAAATGAAGCACGCGAGGCGGTGGGCGAAGGCTTGCTGGCCCGCACGGGCGTGCAATTCCATTGGGAAAATCAAGGCTATGCCAGTTTTGAGGGCTTTTTGGACACCCTATCCTCGCAAAAGCGCAAATCCATCCGCCGGGAGCGCGCGCGCGCCATGGAAGGCATCACCATCGAGCAGATCCACGGCGGCGATTTGACGCAGCATGATTGGGATGCGTTTTTTGCCTGCTATCAAGATACCGGCGCACGCAAATGGGGCAGCCCCTATCTCAACCGGGCATTCTTTGGCCTGATCGGCGCGCGCATGGCCGCGCGCATCGTGATGTTTGTGGCCAAGCGCGACGGACGAATCATCGCTGCAGCCTTGAACTTTATTGGCGGCGATCGCCTGCTCGGGCGTTATTGGGGCCGGTTGGAAGACCAGCCCTTTTTGCATTTTGAGCTCTGCTATTACCGCGCCATCGATCTGGCCATCGCGCTTGGCCTGGCGCGGGTGGAGGCCGGCGCCCAGGGGGAGCATAAGCTGGCGCGGGGCTATGCGCCCGTTCCGACCTGGTCTGCGCATTGGATCGCCCATGCCGGCCTGCGCGGCGCGGTGGCGCATTATCTCAAGGCCGAAAGCCCAGCAATGGCCGAAGAGATCGAACAGCTGGCCCAGCACACCCCGTTTCGGCGCGGCGAGGCCAAGGACGCATCAGGAGACGCGACATGACCGCAACGCCTTTGGCGCTAGGGGATATCAAAGTGCTGGATTTGTCGCGGGTGTTGGCAGGCCCGTGGGCCACGCAGATCCTGGCAGATTTTGGCGCGGACGTGCTCAAGATCGAGCGGCCGGGCGCGGGCGATGATACACGCGCCTGGGGCCCACCCTTTGTGCCCGATGGCAGCGGCGCGCAGGGGGACGCGGCCTATTTTTTCGCCGCCAATCGCTCCAAGCGCTCCTTGGCGGTGGATTTCGCGAAGCCCGAGGGGGCCAGCCTGGTGCGCCGCTTGGCCCAGCACGCCGATATCCTTGTCGAAAACTATAAGCTTGGGGGCCTTTGCAAATATGGGCTGGATTATGTAGCCCTGCACGCGCTCAATCCGCGGCTGGTTTATTGCTCCATCACCGGCTTTGGCCAAACCGGCCCCCATTCCGAGCGCCCGGGCTATGATTACATCATCCAGGCCATGTCCGGCTTGATGAGCGTGACCGGCGAGGCAGATGGTGAGCCGATGAAAGTCGGCGTGGCGGTCAGCGATTTGTTCGCCGGGCTTTACGCGACCTGCGCCATCTTGGCGGCGCTGCGCCACGCGCAGGCCACCGGCCAGGGCCAACATGTGGATGTGGCGTTGTTCGATTGCCAGATCGCCGCTTTGGCCAATCAGGCCCAGAATTACCTAGCCAGCGGGCGCGCGCCCTCGCGCCTGGGCAACGCCCATCCCAATCTGACGCCCTACGGCCCCTACCAAGCCAGCGATGGGCATTTGATCATCGCAATTGGCAATGACGGGCAGTTTCGCGCTTTGGCGAACGCCCTCGGCGCGCCCGATCTGCTCGAGGACGCCCGCTTTTTGGACAATCGCACGCGCCTCGCCAACCGGGCCGCCCTCGATGCGCGCCTCAATAGCGCCACGGCCGCCCAAACGCGCGCTTTTTGGCAAGAGCGCCTCAATGCGGCGGGGGTGCCCGCCGGGCCGATCCAGAGCGTCGCGCAGGCGCTTGAGGATGGCCAGATCCTGGCGCGCGGCTTGGTCGTGGAAACGCAGCGCCAGGACGGCGCACGCGCGCGCGTCATCCGCCACCCCGTGCAACTGAGCGAAACGCCGGCGCGCACGCCAAGCGCGCCCCCACGCTTGGGCGAACATAGTGGCGAAGCGCTCACCGATTGGCTGAGCCTTTCCCCAGAACACATCGCCGCTCTGACGCAAAGCGGCGTGATCAGCATTTAGCCCCGCGTCTGTGACGATCGCGGGCATCGTGAATAAAAAAGGCTAAACGCTGCCGCGGCGCTGGCCTGCGGGCACCGCAGAGGCGGCTGCCGAGGGCGGCTCAATCGCGGCGGGCTGGCCTGCCTGCGCCTCCAGCTGGCGGATGGCGCACAGCTGGGCATCGATGCAGGCTTGGCCGATTTCCCGCACCGCATCCGCGGCACGATCGAACATTTCGGCGGGGTTGATGGGTTCGCCCTTGCGGGCGCGGGCGGCGGCCTGCTCGGTGATTTGCATGGCGAGATCCTGCTGGCGGCGCACGACGCCGCGCAGGGAATCCAGCAAAGTGCGGTTGACTTCCGTCAGCGCCCAGGCGTTGCGATGCGCCCTAATCAGCACTTTCGACAATTCCGTGTATGGCAGCGTCATCAAAGGGGATGGGGCGTGATCGTTGAAAGAGGCCCCACTGCCCGGCACCTTGGATTCCGGCCCTGTCGCTTTGCTCATGTGAACACTCCCACCATCATGACAACGAAGTCATTGATTAGATCGGCTGCAAGTCCACACATTACTTCAAGAAATCGAACGCGGCTAATTACGTTTCATAAACACTTGCGTGAACTGCCATCACGCTTTCTCGATTTCCTTTAAGGTTTGTCCAGGCGCAATATCGTCCAGCGATGTCACGAGGTGCAGCAGCGCAAGCTGTTTGCTGGCGCGGGCGCCCGCCAAAGCGGCGGGAAAATCCTCCGTGCGCTCAACACGCCGTGCCCACGCCCCAAAGCTTTCGGCATAAGCGCAAAAATCAGGGTTTTTCAGTTCCGTACCGCTCACACGCCCTGGAAAACGCCGCGCCTGGTGCATGCGGATGGTGCCAAAGCCGCCATTGTCCACCACCAAAACGACAAAACCCGCATTGTATTGCTGGGCGGTGGCCAATTCGTGCCCCGCCATCAAAAAGCATCCATCCCCGGCGATGGCGAACACCTCGCGCGCGGGTACCGCCAGCTTGGCAGCCAGCGCCGCCGGCACGCCATAGCCCATAGAGCCACTGATCGGCGCGAGCTGCGTGGCAAAGCCGCGATGGCGGTAAAAGCGGTGCAGCCAAGCGGCGTAATTGCCAGCCCCATTGCACACCACCGCGTCAGCCGGCAGGGCGCTGCGCAAATGGGTAAACACCTCCGAAAGATTAAGCGGCCCGTTCACCGAAATCGGGCTTGAGAAAGCCTCATAGCTCGCCCGCATTCGGCGCGTGCGCTCAGCCCACGGTGCCGTGACGCGCAGGCCGCGCAGCACCTGCGCCGCCTCCACCGGCCCCGCCACCCCGCTTAGGCTGGCGGGCCAGACCTTGCCGATCTCGGCGGCATCCGCATGGATATGAACCAGCTTTTGGGCGGTCTCGGCCCGCGAAAACAAAGTATAGCCTTGTGTGGGGTTTTCGCCCAGGCGCGCGCCGATCGCCAGGATCAGATCCGCATCTCCTACCGCCTTGATCAAAGCGGGGTTGGACCCCAAGCCCAAATCCCCGACATAAACCGGGCTTTCATTATCGAGCAAATGCTTGCGTCGAAACGACAAAGCCGTCGCCAACTGGTTGGCTTGCGCAAACTCGGCGATGGCCGCGCAAGCAAGCGCGTTCCAACCCGAGCCGCCCAGCACCAGCACCGGGCGCTGCGCCGCGGACAGGCGCACGCGCAAAGCCTCGACGAAAGCCGGTGAGAGCGCCGGCGGGTGCGCGTCTGGCGTCTTGATCCCCGCCGCAGGGCACGGGCCATCCAGCACCTCCTCCGGCAGAGCCAACACCACCGGCCCAGGCCGCCCCGCACGCGCGACACGGAATGCCCGCTCGACATACTCCCCCATCCGCTCAGCGCTCGGCACTTCTGCCACCCATTTGGCCACCGAGCCGAAGATCTGTGCGTAATCCATCTCTTGGAAGGCTTCGCGGTGCCGATCCGCCAGCGCCACCTGCCCCACAAACAGGATCAGCGGCGTGGAATCCTGCTGCGCGGTGTGCACGCCGATGGCTGCCTGCATGGCCCCTGGACCGCGCGTCACAAAGCACACCCCAACTTTCCCAGTAAACTTCGCGTGTGCCTCCGCGGCGTGGCAGGCGCTGGCCTCATGACGGCAGGCAATAACCTGAACATCGCCTTGATCATACAGTGAATCTAATGCGGACAAGTAACTCTCACCTGGCACGCAAAATATCTTGCTAACATCTTGCGAAATGAGCAGTTGAACCAAAACATCGGCAGCGCGTTGCATGATCTGATCCCTGAAAATCACTTAGTTATTCGTTAAGATGCAGAAATTTTACCAATTTCGCCTAACTATGGTGGCGAAGAGGTATTCATGTTGTTTTCCTTGCCCGCACCGGCCTTGGTGGCGGATATTCGGGCGCGAGATCTGGCATTGCGTTGCGGCGTTGGGGCAGGCCTGTGCCTGTTCGCCTGGGGCGTGACCGGCAATTCTCATATCATCGCTTTTTGCGTTTGCATGCTCATGGTTTTCGCGGCCAAGCCACACGCGCTCCGGCTGCTGGATAGGCATGTGACGTGCGTCCATATGCGCAATGTCGGCCTACTGGCAGGCGCGCTGCTGTGCAATTCCTTGCTGGCGGTGCCGGCCGCGTTTTTGTGGGTCCATGGCGCACCGGAATCCACGGCTGGGGCCGCCTTGATCTGGTGCGTGATGATGCTGGGCGCACTGTTTGACCGCGCAGCCTTAGGCAATATCCGCATCACCACCGCCTTGCCGCATGCCGCGGCTTTGGTGATGGCCCCCACCATCAGCATGGTTGGAACCGGCGGCGCCAAGCTGCATCTGCATTTACCGACTTTGGCTGGCATGGTTTGCGTAGGGCTGGTTGCCTTGCTGTGGCGCCGCCACGAACGCAACGTCAAGGCCATGGAAGCGGCTTTGGCCCGCGCAGAGCGCGAAGAAGCCATTTCCCGGCTGCTGTTTGATCAATCGGCGCTCAGCGCGGTCATGCTCGACAAAAACGGGCGCATCGTGGCGGTCAGCGATCGCTTTCGCCGCTATCACGGGCTGTCCAAGCCGCAGATGATCGGCAAGTTTTACATGGATTTCTACCCCAGTGTGCCCGCGCATTGGCATGAGGCCATCGCGCGCGCCATGCAGGGCGAAACCGTGCGCCATGAACGCGACCCCGTGCGCACCAATCAGGATCGGATGCTTTACAGCACCTGGGAAGTGCATCCCTGGAAGACCGGCAGCGAAATCGAAGGCGTGATCATTTACGCAGAAAACGTCACGGCTTTGATCGAAGCTGAAAAACGCCGCCAGAGCGCCGAATTGCGGCTCGAAGCGGCCATGGACGGGACCCGCGCTGCCGTCTGGGAAATCGATTTTGGCACCAAAACCATCGAAGCCGATAACCGGCTGAAACTGCTGTTCGGCTGCGAGCCCACCTACAAGCTGATTGTCGCGTGCGAGCCGGTGCATCCCAATGACCGCGAGGCGATCCGCGCCATCATCGAGCAAGCCCGGGCCCGCCCCGGCCGCTACCAAGCCGAGCACCGCGTTTTGCAGCCCGACGGGGCGGTCATCTGGTGTGCCTCCACCGCGCAATCCTTGCCCACCCCGCCCGGCCATCCGGGCCGGATCGTGGTCATGTCCATCGATATCAGTGAGCGCAAACAAATCGAGCTGGATTTCGCCCACGCCATGGCGCGCGCCGAGATCAAGCTCCAGGGCAAGCGCAGCTTGATCGAGGCTTTGGCGCGCGAAACCGGCCAGCTCTTGCCGCCG
This sequence comes from Hyphomonadaceae bacterium, assembly GCA_021731965.1. Taxonomy (GTDB): domain Bacteria; phylum Pseudomonadota; class Alphaproteobacteria; order Caulobacterales; family Aquidulcibacteraceae. The sequence continues at coordinate 15,459 of JAKFWI010000089.1, forward strand.
CCGCCGCGCATCGCGCTGCACGTCGAAGAAGGCGTCTCCGCCTTCAGCGCGCTGCATCAAAGGTTGGCACGGCTGCTCTCGGAAATCGATTTACGCGATCGGGCCTTGTTCGAATCGGTTGAGGCTTTGCGCCAAGCCCGCGAATTGGCGCAAACCGCCAGCGCCGCCAAAACCGAATTCCTGGCCAATGTCAGCCATGAATTGCGCACGCCGCTCAACGCCGTGATCGGCTATGCTGAAATCCTTGAGGAAGATCTCGCCGCCAGCGGCTTGCAGCAATCGGTGCATGATTCCCAGCGCATCGCGCGTGCGGCCCGTCAACTTTTGGGCCTGATCAACGGAATTTTGGATCTTTCCAAGATCGAAGCCGGCCGCATGGACCTTTCCTTGACGCGGGTGGATGTCAAAAAGCTCTTGGAGGAATGCGCCGATATCCTCAAGCCCGCCGCAGAGGCGCGCGGCAATGCCATCCAAATCCTGATCGGGCCCGATGTGGACATCATCGAGAGCGACGCGCTCAAGGTGCGCCAATGCGTGCTCAATCTGCTGTCTAACGCCAACAAATTCACCTCGGCCGGCAGCATTACGCTGCACGCCCGCATGGCAATCAAGCACCAGCGCGCCACCCTCACCATTGACGTAACCGATACCGGTTGCGGCATGACGCCGGAGCAAGTCGCCAAGCTGTTCCAGGTGTTCGTCCAAGTGGATAATGACGGCCATCGCCGCTCCCAGGGCACCGGGCTGGGCCTGGTCATCACCCAGCGCCTATCCCAATTGCTGGGCGGGAACGTCACGGTGCGCAGTGCGGTGAATGTCGGCACGACGTTTTCGATGACGGTCTCGGAGCGCGCAATCCAGCACAAGGAAACGCGCGTCGCCTGATCCAAGGGTGAGACGGCGCATTCGCTTTTTTGCTTTCGCCGGTAGCGGTCACTGCTAAAGGCATGGCATCGGCTCGAGCATGGGTGGCCGATCGATGTGATTCCAATCGATCGGATCATGCTCTTGCGGGCCAGCAGAGCCAGCGACAAGGAATGGCCCATGAAACTTCGCGCGCGGACTCAATATCCATCCAAGCGCAGCCGCGCCGCGCCAACGCAAACGCCGGTGACGGCTTCGCCCGCCTGGACGATGGATCGGCGCGCTGTGCTGGCGGCTGGTGCGCTGGCCTTGGCCGGCTGCACGCAGCGCCAGCCTGCGCCCTTGACGGTTTTCGAGGGCATGGTGCGTGCGAGCGGCGCGGCGCTGATCCACATTAATCCAGAACGGGCGGCGTTTTTGCGGCTCTTGCCCGACGGGGCCAACCTCACGCGGCTGAGCGATCGCAGCGGGTTGGCCGCCGAGATTGGCCGCAGCCAAGCGCTGCGGGGCTTGACGCAAATCCTGGCCTTGGAGCGCCAAGGCGTGCGTCCGCAAGAACGCGCCATTTTCGATGTGCTGCTGGAGCATTTCGCGCGCCTTGAGCCGGCACTGCAACTGGGCATGGGGCCGTTTTCGCAAGTAAGCGGGCCCGGGCCCTATGTGCTGGTACCGCAGACGGCAGCGGTGATGACCTTGCCTGCCACCTTTGCGGCGATCGCGCCGGTGCAGGACCTGGCCGACGCGGAGGATTATCTCACCTTGCTCAGCCTTTGCGCCAAAACCATTGCGGCCGAGGCTGACCATGCCCGCGATCAAGCGCAGGCGGGATGGGTGGCGCCGCCGGTCGCGCTGGAGCGTGTTAGTGCCGCCTGCATCCAATTGGTTAGCCAACCGCCCGGCAGCGATCCGTTCGTGGGGCCGCTGCGTGCGCAACTGCAAGCCTCTGGTTTGCTGGCGCTCGCGCCAACAGACCTGGCCGCCAGCCCGCCTGCCCCGCTTAGCCCCGCCCAGACGCGCGCCCAGGCTTTGCTGGCCCGGGCCGAGACTCTGCTCAGCCGCGATATCTATCCGGCCATTTTGCGCACCGCCCAGCAATGCGAAGCGCAGCGCGGGCTTGCTAAGCCCCCCGCACCAGATTTTAGCCGCAAATGGCTGGCGGCGGGCCTGCGCTATTGTGCGGGAGACACGATTGATATCGAGAAAACCCATGCGGCGGCGCGCTCACACGCCAAGACCCTGACCGATCAACTCGATATGAGCCTGCGCGCTTTGGGCGCGATCGACGGCTCAGTCGGCCAAAGGCTCGCGCAATTGGCGCTCGATCCGCGCTTTGATCAATCCTTGACTGCGCCGGAGGCTATCTTAGCTGCCCTCGCAGCGCATTTCGCCAGTGCCAGTGCGCAATCGGCCAATTGGTTTGCCGCAGGCGCCTTTTCCATGCCGGACTTGGCCTTTGCCGATCCGCAAATAGAGCTCGGCGGTGACGGGGCGGTCTACCAGCCCGCAGGATCGCGGACGCAAGACCGGGCGGTTTTGACGCTGGATCTGACGCGCTTGCGGCGCAAAGCCAGCTATGAATTGGCCACGACAGCGTTTTCTCTGGGCTGGCCCGGGCGTCATGCTCTTGCCAGTCTCGCCAAGGGCACGGATCTGCCGATAGCCTTGCGGATGATCAGCTTCCCCGCTTTCAGCGAGGGCTGGTGCCGCTATGGCGAGCAATTGGCCGATGAATATGGCCTGCACGAAGCCAATCCCTGGCAGCGCATCGGTTATCTGCAGGCGCAATTGCGCAACTGCGCGGCCTTGATCGCGGATATCGCGCTGGCCTGGCTCATGGTGCCTCCTGCCCAAGCCCAAAGCACATTGCAAGAGAGCGCGGGAATGGGGCCCCTGGAGGCCAGCCGAGCGATCGCGGGCATGCTGGCACGCCCCGGTGGCGCCTGCGCAGCGGAGATCGGCCGCAGCCGCATCGTCGCCGCGCGTGATCGCGCGCGCATCGGGCTTGGCCCCGATTTCGACCTGCGCACCTTTCACGGCCTGCTGCTGACAGGCGGAGAATTGCCCCTCAACGTCATGGACGCGCGGGTCAATGCCTGGATCCTTTCCAAGCAAAAATCGCGCTGATCGGGGCCGTTTGGCCATGTTTTAGCCGCCGCTTGCTCATTTTATCCGCTATGATTACCTGAGTAAGTCGAGGAGCGAGGAAAGCGATGCGCGTTAAATCCGTCTGTGCGAGTGCGTTCGCTCTCATTTTGCTGCTTTCCGCCTGTAGCAGCGCGCCGCCGGTTACCGCCCCGCCCGCATCGCCTCCTGGCGGAACGCCTTTACCGCCGCCTCCGCCTCCGCCCCCGTCAGTTGAGGCGAAAAGCCAAGACATCCTCGTTACGGGAGCAAAAATCCTGGAAGGCCAGTCGATTATTGGTGCCTTTCTGGGCGTGCGGCACGGTAGTGGTGCCATTTTCGGCAATATTATCGGCCCGAGGCCGCCCATCCAGGATACTGAGCGCTATCGCGATGTCGCGCCCAATAGCGTAAAAGCCGTGGCCACGGAGCCGGTATCGACCTTCTCTATCGATGTGGACACGGCCTCGTATGGCCTGGTGCGCAGCTATTTGCAAAAAGGCGCTGCCCCCCCGCGGGATGGCGTGCGCATCGAGGAATTGCTGAATTATTTTGATTACGACTACCCCTTGCCCTCCAGCCGGGAGGATGCCTTTCGGCCCTTCATCGCCATGGCCCCCTCGCCTTGGGGCGAGGGCAAGACCCTGCTGCATATCGGCCTGCAGGGCTTCGCCGAGCCTCCACGCGAGCGTGCGCCGCTCAATCTTGTGCTGCTGCTCGACGTATCGGGTTCCATGGATGCCGCCAACAAACTGCCACTCGTGAAGCAAAGCGTGCAGGTACTGACCGAGCAACTCACCGCGCGCGACCGGGTCTCCATCGCCGTCTATGCCGGGGCGGCCGGCACGGTGCTAGAACCCACGCCGGGCAATGAAAAGGCCAAAATCCTGGCCGCCCTCGATGGGCTTAAAGCGGGCGGCTCGACCGCCGGCGGGGAGGGTTTGGCTCTCGCCTATAGCCTGGCTGAACGCAATTTTGATCGCGCCAGCGTCAATCGCGTGCTGATCGCCACAGATGGAGATTTCAATGTCGGCGTAACAAGCGATCAACGCCTCGAAGACTTCGTCGCCGGCAAACGCGAAACAGGCATCTATTTGACCGTGCTGGGCTATGGCCGCGGCAATTACAACGATGCCCTGATGCAGACTTTGGCACAAAAGGGAAATGGTAACGCCGCTTACATCGATACGCTGGCCGAAGCCCGCAAGGTCCTGCACGATGAGATCCAGGCCTCCTTGTTTCCAATCGCCGATGACGTGAAAATCCAAGTTGAGTTCAATCCTGAACAGGTCGCGGAATACCGCCTGATCGGTTATGAAACCCGCGCCTTGGCGCGCGAGGACTTCGCCAATGATCGGGTCGATGCGGGGGAAGTCGGCTCGGGCGCAAGCGTCACCGCCATCTATGAGCTGACGCCCATCGGTGGCAAAACCCTGTTTGAACCGCTGCGTTACCAAAACGGCGCGCGCCCGGCGGACGCGGTCAATAACGGGGAAATCGCCTTCTTGCGCGTGCGCTACAAGGCCCCGGGCGGAAGTGCCTCGCGCATTTATGAGCGGCCGATAACCGCCAAGGATTCTTTCGCCAGCCTCGCGGCAGCACCGGAGGCGACGCGCTTTGCGGCGGCGGTGGCTGGCTACGGCCAGCTATTGCGCGGCGATCCCTATCTCGACAAGGGATTTGGCTATGCCAAGGTCATCGATTTGGCGAATGGCGCGAAGGGCAATGATGCGTTTGGCTGGCGCGCAGAATTCGTGCAACTCGCGCGCGCAGCAGGCGCGGCCAAACCGCTTCCCGCTGAGGATCAGCCGGGTTAGCCGATATCGAGAGAGAGCTCGTCCATGGATCCGCTGCTTTCCGTTGCCGATTTGGCCGCCATCCAAGACGCGCCGGATCTGCGTATCCTCGATGCGAGTTGGTGGATGCCAGGCGATAAGCGCGACGCCCGCGGCGGCTTTTACGAAAAGCGCATCCCCGGCGCGATCTTTTTCGACATCGACGAAATCGCCGATACCGCCAGCGATCTGCCCCACATGCTGCCCAGCGCCGAAAAATTCGCTGCGCGCATGCGCAAAATGGGCATAGGGGACGGCGCGCAAATCGTGGTTTACGACGGCCAAGGAGTGTTTTCAGCAGCCCGCGTCTGGTGGACCCTGCGGGTGATGGGGGCCGGCGACGTGCGGGTGCTCGATGGCGGCCTACCTGCCTGGGAACGCGCCGGCTTGCCTTTGGCCTCCGGGCCCGCTTTGCCAAGCATGGAGCGCCACTTCACCGTCCGCATGCGCCAAGATCTGGTGCGCGGCCTTGAGGATATGCGCCGTGCCATCGACAGCGGCAAAACGCAAATCCTCGATGCGCGCCCTGCCCCGCGCTTTCGCGCGGAGGTCGATGAGCCGCGCCCAGGGCTGCGCCGCGGCCATATGCCAGGTGCTATCAATCTGCCGTTCGCGCAGATGTTGACCGCCGATGGCTGCATGCGCTCGGCCGAGGAATTGCGGGCAATTTTCGGCGCGGCAGATGTCAATGTTCGCAAACCCATCATCGCCACCTGTGGCTCTGGCGTCAGCGCCGCCGTGCTCGCTCTGGCCTTGGCGCGCCTGGGTGTGGCCCACGCCGCAATTTACGACGGCTCCTGGGCCGAGTGGGGCGCGCGCAGCGATACGCCCGTGACCGTCCTCACGCATGAGACGGATTAGCCTCGCGATGCGGTGTAGTGCGCGCCGCCCAACAGCATGCGCGTGCAGAAATCAGCGGCCCCCTCGATATCGTGGGGCAGACGCAAAAACATGCGCGCGCAGACTTCGCGGGCCATGCCGATGGCACCCGCAGTGAAGTAATCGGCATCGATCGGTGGGGCGGCCCCGCGCGCCACAGCGGTTTCGATGGCGGTGCGCACTTCTTGGAAGATGGCGCTGGTTTCTGGCGTATCGGCTGTGCCGTGGCGCAAAGCAATGCCGGCCAGCGGCCCCGCTTCGCTATGCTCCTCCGCCACGAAGCGGAAGTAGGCCAACAGCGAGCCGTGCACCATTTCCTCGAAGGTGGTGGATTTATCGAGGCGCGCCCGCAATAGCGGGCGAAAGCGGCGCACCCCGTCATCTTCCAGCGCCTCGAACACCGCTTCTTTTGACTGAAAATAATTGTAAAACGTGCCGGAAGCCAAGCCGGTATCGCGGATGATATCGCGAATGGAGGTGGCCTCGAAACCCAGGCGCGCGAACACCCGGCGCGCTGCATCCAAAATCGCTTGGCGATTGAGCGCTTTGGTTTGGGCGCGCCGCCCCGAGGCCTGCAGGATTTCCGAAGCGGGATCGCTCATGCGCGGGTCAGCCTTGCCGCCAGCGCCCGCTTGCGGCCGCGGCGCAATTCGCGGCGCAAATCATGGGTATAGGCGGCACAATCGATCTGGATGGTGTGGCGCGCGGAGGGCACATAATGCGCCTTGACGCCGGCATGCATGGCATCGCGCTCTTGCGCCATGTGTTCGGCGGTCGGTGCGAGATAATCGCCCGTCAGATGCGCGCACATCAGTTTGGCTTGCTCCTCCGCCACGGGCATCATGGCGCACAAAGGCTGCACCAAGCCGATAAAGTACAGGTTGGGATAGGCCGGCTCAATCATACGCTTCCACAAGGCGATGTCATTATCCGGCGCAGTGATGAAGGTCTCGTCGAAGAATGGAAAGCGGATATGGTAGCCCGTGCAATAGATGATTGCATCCGCTTCCACTTGGCTGCCGTCACGAAAATGCACGTTGCGCCCCTCGAAGTGGGCGATATCGGGCTTGATGCGCACATCGCCGGAGCCGACGCGGTTATAGATTTCATGGCTGATGGCCGGATGCGAGGCCCCAAAGGGGTGATCGGGTGCCGGCAAGCCATGCTCCTGCGGCAGTCCAGAGATGGCCTTGATCCGGTCAGCGATCAGCCGCGCCTTCAGCCATCCGGGCAGCATGCGCATCAGCCAGGGCGGATCTTGGCTCGGGTGGGGATTGGCGAAATCGAGCACTTTGGCCCCGAAATAGCGGGGCACCACCCAATAGCCGCGGCGCATGGATAAATACACTTCGGGGCAGTTCTCTTTGCGGCCAAGCTCGCAGGAAATATCGAGCGCAGAATTGCCAAAGCCGACTATCACCACCCGTTTGCCGCGTAAATCCTGCGGCTCCTGAGGGTCAACATAATCATGCGAATGTATTTGCACGCCGTCAAACCTGCCGGGGATGGTAGGCTCGGGCCAGCGTGGATCCCAATGATGGCCATTGGCCACGCACAATGAATCATAGATCTGTATTTCTCCGGTGTCGAGGGTGATATCGAAGCGGCCATCCGCGCGCCTCTGCGCCAGCCGCACGCTGGTGCCGAAGCGGATTTTATCGCGGAAGCCGAAATGATCGACATAGGCGTCGAAATAGGCGGCGATCTGCGCGTGGTGGGGGTAATCGGGATAATCGGCGGGCATCGGGAAATCCGAATAGGCCATTTTGTCCCGGCTGGTATTGATGTGCAAAGAGCGGTAGGCTGAGCTCAAGCCATTGCTGTTTTTGAATACCCACATGCCGCCCAAACGGTCGGACTTCTCGAAGCAGTCAAAGCTGACGCCGGCCTGCGCCAACACCTTGGCCGCGGCGATGCCAGAAGAGCCCGCGCCGATAATGCACACTCTGGGGCCTGCTGGCCTCTCGGCGCGCGGCACCGCACCAAGTGGTGCAGCATTGAGTTGCGATTGCACGATCATGGAATCATCCTGCCTGGCCGGCACGGTGGCGCGATCATGACGCTGCGTCAAGTTTTGCGCCAATCCGCGCGCGGCTGACACCGGCGCGACAGGCTGCTAGGGTTTGCCCATGACTTACCCGGCAGCCAGCGATCTAATAACCCGGCGGACCACCCTTAGCGGCCTCGCGGCGGCTTGTCTGGCGGCGTGCGCGCCCTCGGGCAATTCGAAGGCGAAGCTTTTGCGAATCGGCTTCCAGAAAAACGGGCTGCTATTGCTGGCCAAGCGCAGCGGCCGCCTGGATCGGGCCTTAAGCGCGCCGCCCGGCGCTTTGGCCCGCTGGCTCGAATTCTCCTCCGGCCCGCCTTTGCTGGAGGCCATGACGGTTGGTAGCGTCGATCTGGGCTCCACCGGGGATGCCCCGCCGATCTTTGCCCAAGCCGCCGGCGCGCCGATCGTGTATGTCGCCATGGTGCGGCTGAGCGGCGCGGCCGGGGCCATCCTCACCCCCAAGGGCTCGGGCATCGCCACGCTGGCGGATTTACGCGGCAAGCGTTTTGCCTTCACCCGTGGTTCCAGCGCGCACAACACGGCAGCAGCGGCCCTGGAAAGCGCCGGGCTGACCTTCGCGGACGTGCAGCCCATCGCCCTTGCGCCCGCTGATGCCGCCACGGCCTTTGCACAAGGTGGCATCGATGCCTGGGTGATCTGGGATCCCTACATGACCGTGGCCATCCAGACACAAGGCGCGCGGGCTTTGCCTCTGCCGCCCAATCTGGTTGGCGGCGCGGCCTTTTTCTTAGCCAATCGGGATTTTGCGCAGGCGCATGGCGATGTCTTGGCCCACGCGCTGGATGCGCTGGCGGCGGAGGGCCGCTGGGCGAGCGCCCACCGCGCCGAGGTGGCGAAATTGCAGGCGCAGGCCACCGGCCTGCCGCTGGAATTGTTGCAAGACACCGTGTTGCGCGATGATTTTACGCTGACGCCGCTCGCGCCCGATATTATCAGCCGCCAGCAAAGCAGCGCGGATCGCTTTGCCCGGCTGGGGCTCATCCCGCGCAGCGTGGAGATCGCACAGGCGCTGTGGGCGGGATGGAAGCCGGCATGAGCGGCGCAGCCCGGCGCTGGGCGATCTGGATCGGGCCCTTGGTATTGCTGGTGCTGTGGCAAGGGGCCTCCAGCTTTGGGGCCATCCCGGCGCGCATTTTGCCCGCCCCCATCGCTGTGCTGCAGGCGGGACTAAGGCTGACGCTTTCAGGCTCGTTGCCACATGACATCGCCGTCAGCTCCGCGCGGGCGCTGGTGGGGCTGGTCATCGGCGGAAGCGTGGGCTTCGCGCTGGGATTGCTCACCGGCGTTTCTCGCTTGGCGCAAGCTTTACTCGATCCCAGTTTGCAGATGATCCGCAACATCCCGCATTTGGCGCTGCTGCCTTTGGTGATCATCTGGTTTGGGGTGGAAGAGAGCGCGCGGATCTTCCTGGTGGCGCTGGGCGTGTTTTTTCCAATCTACCTCAATACCTATCATGGCATTCGCACTGTCGATCCGCAGCTGATCGAGATGGGGCGCGTCTATGGCATGTCCCGCTGGGATTTGTTTGGCAAAATCATTCTGCCGGGGGCCTTGGCCTCCATCTTTGTGGGCCTGCGTTTCGCGCTGGGCATTATGTGGCTGACCTTGATCGTGGCCGAGACCTTGGCGGCCTCTTCCGGCATCGGCCATATGGCGATCCAGGCGCGTGAATTCGTACAAACCGATGTGGTGATGCTCAGCATCGTCATCTACGCTTTACTCGGCAAGCTGGCCGATAGCGCAACGCGGCTGTTAGAAGAACACTGGCTGGCCTGGAGCCCTGCCTATGCCAAAGGCGGCTGATCCATGCACACCCCCGTGACCGCTGCGCAGGGCATGGCCATCGGCGCGTTTGATCTGTCGAAGGCCTTCGGCAGCCGCAAGGTGCTGCGCGGGATTTCCCTAGAGATCGCGGCCGGGGATTTTGTCAGCATTGTCGGCAAAAGCGGCTGCGGAAAAAGCACCTTGCTGCGGCTGCTGATCGGGCTGGAGCCCGCCAGCTCCGGGCGCATTGAAGGCGTTGAGCGCAGCGCCGCGCGGCTGGTGTTCCAGGAGCCACGCTTGCTGCCCTGGGCCAATGTGGCGCGCAATGTGGCGGTGGGTCTGGGTGCCGATGCACGCACGCCTGAAATGGCGCGGAGCGTGACGGCGGCTCTGCGCGATGTCGGGCTGGAAGCACGCGGGGGCGATTGGCCGGCCATGTTGTCCGGCGGGCAGCGTCAGCGGGTGGCGCTGGCGCGCGCGCTGGTCGGCCACCCGCGTTTGCTGGCGCTCGATGAGCCGCTGGGCGCACTCGATGCTTTGACGCGCATCGAAATGCAGCGGCTGCTTGAGGGGGTTTGGCGCACGCAGGGCTTCACCGCTGTGCTGGTTACGCACGATGTTGCGGAGGCGATCGCCTTGAGCAATCGCCTGCTGGTAATCGATCATGGCATCATTGCTTTGGATTTGCCCATTGAGCTGCCCCGACCGCGCCGCCGCGGCGATCCTGCCTTCGCGGCATTGGAGGGGCTGGTGCTGGATCATTTGCTATCGTCATGAACCAGGCGGCTTTACGAGAACGTCCAGCCGCGGCTTTGTGCCCGAAAATGCGCCAAAGCAAGACTGGTTTGCCGATCGCCAGACGCGCCTGGATTATTCCACGCCCATGATCTCGTGCATTTCGACTACCCGGTGTTCGCGTGCGCTGCGTTCGGCACCAGCCCCGATGGCCATTGCGCGATAGCCATCTTCAGCCGTGATCTGCACCGGGCCGGTGCCGCTTATGGCCGCCAAAAAGGCGCGGTGCTGAAAATAGGTGGCGCCAAAATGGCTGCCCGCAGCCATCGCCTCGGCATCCACCACGATCAATTGCCGCTCGATCGCCTTGGCGGCACCGAGCGGCACGCGCGGGCTGAACACCAGCTCTCCGGGCGGAATGAACACTTCCAATTTGGCGCTATCGCCTATTGCGGCGATCTCCTCTTGCCTCTCCGAGCCCTCGGCGAACATCGAAAGATCCAGCATGGCGCGCGCGCCATTGGCGAAATCCACGATGGTATAGCTGTTATCGAGAATGTCCGGCATCTCGCCGCCATAACGCTCATCGAGGTGGTTCACATCCATCGCGCCCGAACAATACACCCGCACCGCCTCGGCGCGCACGATGTGGCGCATCAGATCGAAAAAATGGCAGCATTTCTCCACCATGGTCCCGCCGGTATTGCGCGAAAACCGGTTCCAATCCCCAACTTTGGCCAAGAAAGGAAAGCGGTGTTCGCGCATAGACAGCATGATAAGACGGCCCACGCGCCCGCTTTGCACCGCCTCGATAAAGGCAGCCGCCGGCGGCATGAAGCGGTATTCCATGCCCACCCAAAAGACGCCGCGGTGCCCCTTGGCCTTTGCCACGATGCGCGCCGCATCCTCAACACGGCTGCATAGCGGCTTTTCGCACAGAATATGCAGATCGGTTTCCAGCGCCGCCATCAGCACCTCATAATGGGTGTGATTGGGCGATGCGATGATCACCGCGTCGAGGGCGCTGCCCGCCAGCATGGAGCGGATATCGGGATAGACCGCCAGCTTAGCCGCGCGCGCGCCCAATTCATCGCGCGCCCAGCGCTGCGATAACGGCACTGGATCGGCGATGGCCACGATCTGCGCTTCAGGCGAGAGCTGTAACGAGCGGATATGCTCCAGCCCCATCAGGCCCGTGCCCACAATGCCGATGCGGATGGATTCCTGCGCCATGCGCCCTCCACGGCGGCCCATACTTTGTTTCCGCGCCAATCGTGCTTGATCCGCCTGATTGGACGATGTTCTAATCCTTAGCGGCGCGGCAAGAGCCCGCGCAAGGGAAAGGGTGTGCGCGTGCGCAAAACTCCTGACGAGACAATAGCCTTGGGGGCCAGCGGCCTGAGCGTCTCGCCCATGGGTTGGGGCATGTGGCGCTTCGCGGGCGCGGATGTGAAGGCGGCGCGGGCGCGCGTGGATGCGGCGCTGGATATTGGCATCACTTTGTTCGACACCGCCGATATCTATGGCTATTCGGCCACCGATCCCGCGGCCTTCGGCGAGGCGGAGCGCCTGCTTGGGCGCGTGCTGCGCGAGGCCCCTGCTTTGCGCGCGCGCATGGTCCTGGCCAGCAAAGGCGGGATCACGCCGCCTGTGCCCTACAACTCCAGCGCTACGCATCTGATCACTGCCTGCGAGGCCTCCCTTACGCGCATGGGCGTGGAGCGCATCGATCTTTATCAAATCCACCGTCCCGATCTGCTCGCCCACCCAGCGGAGATCGCCGAGGCGTTCGATCGGCTCAAGCAGGCCGGCAAAATCCTGGCGGGCGGCGTGTCCAATTACACGCCGGCACAAACCCAGGCTTTGCTGGCGCATTTGCCCTTTCCGCTGGCAGCCATGCAGCCGGAGTTTTCGCCCTTGGTGCTTGCGCCGCTTGAGGATGGCGGGCTCGATCTGGCCATGCAATACGGGCTGGCGGTGCTGGCTTGGTCTCCGCTGGCGCAAGGGCGCTTGGCCGCTTCAGATGCCCAGGGCCGCGTCTTGGCGGTGATCGACGTGCTCGACACGCTGGCCAAACGCGAGGGCGTCACCCGCAGCGCCGTGGCCTATGCCTGGATCATGGCCCATCCCGCGCGCCCTATTCCGCTTATTGGCAGCCAATCGCCGGAGCGCATCCGCGAGGCCGCCTTGGCCTACCGCGTCACCCTTACCCGCGAGGATTGGTACGCCATTCTCGTCGCCTCACGCGGCGCGCGCATGCCATGATGGACAATCCGATTCCCCCCGCCCCCGTGGAAGTCAGCTGGTTTTCCGCGCTGTGTGATGACGATTACGAATTTCTCGGTGCCCCAGATCCGGCTTTGCTGTCTTCCTGGGAGCATTGCCGTGCGATCGCCCTGGCGGCTGAAGAGCACGGCTTCGACAATCTCTTGCTGCCGTCCGGCTATGCTCTGGGCATTGATGGCCTGGCCTTTGCCGCGGGCCTGGCCCCCATGCTCAAGCGGCTCAAACTGTTGCTGGCCGTGCGCTGCGGCGAAACCTGGCCGGCCCAGCTGGCGCGGCAAATCGCCACACTCGATCAGATGCTCGGCGGGCGGCTGACGCTCAACATCATTTCCAGTGATCTGCCGGGTGAAAGCCTGGCCAGCGGCCCGCGTTACGCCCGCACCATTGAGGTGATGCACATCCTACGCAGCCTGCTGAACGGCGAATCGCTCGATCTGCAGGGGGAGTTTTACCGGCTGAGCATCGAGCCGCCGCGCATCCGCACTGTTTCGGGAACATGCCCGCCGCTCTATTTCGGAGGCCTATCGCCCGATGCCCTCGAGGCCGCAGCGCGCGGCTGCGACGTTTATCTGCAATGGCCCGACACCATGGATAAAGTGATGGCCGTCAAGGCCGATGTGGATGCGCGCGCCCGCAAGCACGGCAGGCGCCTCCGGCACGGTTACCGCGTCCATGTAATCGTGCGCGAAACCGAAAGCGAAGCCCGCGCGGCAGCGGAGCGTTTGCTGTCCAAGCTCGATGACGAGGCCGGCGCGGCCATCCGCGCCAAATCGCTGGACGCCACCAGCGCGGGTGTCCGCCGCCAGGCACAATTGCGTGAAACAGCGCAACAAGATGGCTATGTCGAAGAGCATTTATGGACCGGGATTGGCCGCGCGCGCTCGGGCTGCGGGGCAGCCATAATTGGTGATCCTGACCAGGTGCTGGCTAAGCTCGAGGCCTACCGCGCCATCGGCATGGAGGCCTTCATTCTATCGGGCTATCCTCATGCCCACGAAGCGGATTTGTTCGGGCGTTATGTCCTGCCGCGCTTGCACCATGCGCCGCTGGTGCACCCGGCACAGTGATCGCCTAAGGGTAATCAGCCGCCAGCACTACATCGCGCCCTATAGCGCATTCAGGAAAAGTGGCCTTGCGGTTTTCCGTCCGAATGCGCTCTAACTTATTGAATCAGCGCATTTTTCAAGTCTGAAGTCGACTTCGATTTCTTTGAAAATGCTCAGTGTGTTTCGCGGCGAGTCAGTCACACCCGTCTTGGCTTTTCTTGAGGGCCTCCTGCTGGCATAAGCAGTCCATGACTTTACTCCCTGGAACCGCTATCACCCGCGCGCTGGAGCAAGCGCAAATCCAGTGCAGCAAAGCGGGCGAAAGCCTGACGCCCTTGCGTCGGCGCGTACTGGAGCTTTTGCTGGCGCGCCAAGGCCCGGCCAAGGCCTATGATTTGCTCGACGATTTA
>JAKFWI010000231.1 GCA_021731965.1 Hyphomonadaceae bacterium
ATGGCCAAATACGGCTGCGTTTTGCCACGCGCGAGGAGGCGGTGGCCTATGCGCGGGCCCGGGCCATCCCACACCAGGTGACGGAGCCGCTGGAAAAGACCAGTGTTTTGCGGGCCTATTCTGACAATTTCAGCTTCGCGAGACGCGAACCCTGGTCGCATTAGAGCGGATAAATAGACCCGTTCTCATCCGAAAAACGCGGCATGCCTTTCGGGAACGGGTCTAGCGCATTTTCAACAAAGTGTAATCGCGGTTTTGTATCCAAAAATACGCCAATTCAAAGTTTTAGAGAATAGGAGGCAAAATCCGAGTCGGATTTTGTTGGGTCCGATGCTCTAGAATGTTTTCAGGGAAATCGTGGTCGATTTCTGATTTGAAAAATACGCTGGCCGCGCGATTCATCGCCTTGGCGCCCATAGCTCAACTGGATAGAGCACGTGCCTTCTAAGCTCGGGGTTGCAGGTTCGAGCCCTGCTGGGCGCGCCAAACCCCATAAGTGCGGCCGCTATGCTTCGTCTGCGCCCTGGCTAACGCATATACGGGCACAAAACCCCGAAGAGACTCTTGTTGGGAATGCACAATCCGTTGTATCTGACGTTATTTCGATGTTTTGGTGCTCAGGGCCATGCTCTGGCCAGTTTGCCTGGCGGAGTGTAAGCTCCGCCCGATGAATCATGATGATGTGATGCGGGAATTTCGTGAGGCGGGGGCGCTGCTGGAGGGGCATTTTATCCTCTCCTCGGGCCTGCACAGCCCGTTGTTTTTCCAGAAGGCCTTTGTGTTCATGGATCCCGCCCGCACGGAGCGGCTCTGCGCTGCGCTGGCGGCCAAGGCGCGCGCCGCGTTTGGTGCGATTGACGTGGTGGTTGCGCCAGCACTCGGGGCGATCATTCCGGGGTATGAGACGGCGCGGGCCTTGGGTGCGCGGGCGTTGTTCATGGAGCGCGAGGACGGCAAATTTCGATTGCGCCGCGGCTTTGCCATCGCCCCGGAGGAGCGGGTGCTGTTGGTGGAGGATGTGATCACCACCGGGCTTTCGGTGGGCGAATGCCTGGAGGGCTTGGCCGCGCAGCGCGCGCAGATCGCCGGCATCGCTTGCTTGATCGATCGCTCCGGCGGGCGCACGGAGCTGAGCATTCCGTTGATCGCATTGGCGCAGATCGATGCCCCCACCTACCGCCCCGATGCCTTGCCGCCAGAGTTGGCGGCGCTGCCGGCCATCAAGCCGGGCAGCCGGGGGCTGGCCCCATGACGGGCCGAGTGCGGCTGGGCATCAACATTGATCACGTCGCCACCTTGCGCAATGCGCGCGGCGGGGCCCATCCCGAGCCGCTGCGCGCAGCGGAGCTGGCGCTCGCTGCCGGCGCCGACGGCATCACCGCGCATTTGCGCGAGGATCGCCGCCACATCCGGGACGAAGACATCCAGGCGCTGGCCAAGATGCTCTGCGCACGCGCCAAGCCCTTAAATTTCGAAATGGCGGCGACGCCAGCCATGCTGGCCATCGCGCTGACCACCCGCCCCCATGCGGCGATGTTGGTGCCGGAGCGGCGCGAGGAGCGCACCACCGAAGGAGGGCTCGATGTGGCCATGGGCCATGCGCGGATCAGCCTAGCCGTCGTGGCGCTGCAGGAAATCGGGGCCCGCGTTTCGCTGTTCATCGCCGCCGATCCCGCGCAGATCGCCGCCGCCGCCAGAATTGGCGCGCACGCGGTGGAATTGCACACGGGCGTGTATTGCGACGCCGTGCGCGCAGGAGAAGTGGCGCAAGCGCAAGACGCCTTGCTGGCCTTGCAAGCCGGCGCGCGCCAGGCGAGCAGCCTGGGCCTGGAGGTGCATGCCGGCCATGGCATAGATTACGCGACGGTGGCCGCCATCGCCGCCATTCCCGAGATCATTGAGCTGAATATCGGGCATTTTCTTATGGGTGAGGCGCTGTTTGTGGGCCTGGCGACGGCCATCAATGGCATGCGCCAGCGGATGGATGCGGCGCGGGCCGCGTTGGCCTAATGATTATCGGCATCGGTTCGGATCTCATCGACATTCGCCGCATCGAGCGCTCGATTGCCCGCTTCGGCGCGCGCTTTACCGATAGGGTGTTTACGCAGCAGGAATGCGCGCGCGCGCTGGCCCGTGCCAACCCCGCCGCCAGCTTTGCCAAGCGCTTTGCAGCCAAAGAGGCCTGCGCCAAGGCGCTCGGCACCGGCCTGGATGACGGGGTGTTTTGGCAAGACATGGAAGTAGTCAACGGAGCCAAAGGCGCGCCTTTTTTGCGCCTGATGCGCGGCGCAGCAAAGCGATTGGCGGCGATCACGCCGGCCGGCTATGGCACGCGCCTGCACCTGACGCTGACAGATGATTATCCTTTGGCGCAAGCTTTTGTCATGATATCGGCAGAATCTTCGCGCGAGTCTGATCTGATCAATTTTACGCAGGGCATTCCATGATCGCAGTTTCCAAGGCCAAGACGGAACAGCAGCCCGAGACGCTGTTGGATTTGGTGAAAACCGTTGTTTGGGCCTTGGTGATGGCGATGGCCATTCGCTCTGTGCTTGTGCAGCCCTTTCGTATTCCCTCGGGATCAATGCAGCCCACGCTTCAGGTGGGTGATTACATCATCGTCAGCAAATGGTCATATGGCTATAGCCGCTTCTCCTTCGCGCCTTTCGTGTTTCTGCCCAAGGGGCGGGTGCTGGCCAGCCAGCCGCACCGCGGGGATGTCATCGTCTTTCGGCCCTCCCATGAGCCCAACGTGGATTACGTCAAGCGGCTGATCGGCTTGCCGGGTGACGAAATCCAAATGAAGAACGGTGTGTTGTTCATCAACGGCTCAGCCGTGCAGCGCGAATTGCTGGGTCTGCGGGACTTCAAAGAAGAAAGTGGGAATTTCGTTCGGCTGCTTGCGTATAAAGAAACGCTGCCAGATGGCAAAAGCTACACCACTTTTGATCGCCAGCCCGATAATCTGCTCGATGATACGCCGATTTACCGTGTCCCGGCGGGGAGTTTTTTCATGATGGGGGATGATCGCGATAATTCCGACGATAGCCGCCAAAATGTTGGCTATGTTCCGTATGATCGCTTGGTGGGCAAAGCGGAATTCGTATTCGCCTCCTGGGAACCGCAAACCTCCTTGCTGAAGCCCTGGACACTGTTTACCGATTTTCGTCCCTCGCGGTTGGTTAAAGGCATTAAGTGAGCGCGCCAGAGGCTGGGATAGGGTCGGCTCTGCGAGCAGCACTGGAGGCCGCCTTGCAAAGACCCTTCACGAATGATGCTTTGCTGGCGATGGCCGTGACCCATGCGAGTTATTTCGAGGGGCGGGCCGGGGCGGATAATGAGAGGCTCGAATTTCTGGGCGATCGCGTGCTTGGGCTGATCGCGGCCGAGTATTTGCTGCAGCACTACCCGCAGATGAGCGAAAGCGATCTCGCCCCGCGGCTGAACAATATCGTCAATCGCCAGGCCTGCGCAAAGGCGGCCGTCCGCGCCGGAATGGGGCCGGCTTTGCGCCTCTCTAGGGCTGAGGCCAATGCCGGCGGGCGTGAGAAGGAGACGATCCTGGCCGATGCCGCCGAGGCCATCCTCGCCGCGCTGTATCTCGAGGGCGGCTTGGATCCGGTGCGCGCTTTTGTGCTGACAAATTGGGCAGAGGCCATCGAGGGCACTGAGCATTTGCAGCAAGATGCCAAGACGGCTTTGCAGGAATGGGCAGCTGCCGGGCGCCATGGCACCCCGCTCTACACCGTCACGCAGCGCACCGGCCCCGATCACGCACCGCGCTTCGTGGTTCGCGTCGAAGTGGCGGGGGCGGCGCATGAGGCGGAGGGCCCCTCCAAGCGCGAGGCAGAGCGCCTGGCGGCGGCTGCGGTGTTGAAAGCATTGCGCCCCCATGGTTGAGCCAGAAACACGCTGCGGCTTTGTGGCCATCATCGGCGCGCCGAATGCCGGTAAATCCACCTTGGTCAATCGCCTGGTGGGCTCAAAAGTTTCGATCGTGACGCACAAGGTGCAAACGACGCGCGCGCCCGTGCGGGGGGTGGCTTTGCGCGGCGGCGTGCAGCTGGTACTGGTGGACACGCCCGGCGTGTTCGCCCCGCGCCGGCGGCTGGACCGCGCCATGGTCCGCGCGGCCTGGAGCAATGCGGACGACGCAGACGCGATCGTGCATCTGGTTGATGCCCCGGCGCAAGCGCAGGTCGCGGCCGGCCATGGTGACGGGGCGGACCGCGCAGCCGCCGAGGATGTGGAGCGCATCAGCCAGCGTTTACAGGCCAGCAGCCAGCGCGCCGTGCTGGCGCTGAACAAAGTGGATTCCATGCCGCGCGAGGCGCTATTGGGCGTGACACAAACGCTGTTCGCACTGGGCGTATATAGCTGCGCCTTCATGATTTCAGCCAAGCGCGGCGATGGCGTCGAGGATTTGGCGGCGCATTTGGTGGGATTGGCGCAACCCGGCCCCTGGCATTATCCCGCTGATCAGGTGGCGGATGCGCCCGTACGTGTTCTGGCCGCTGAGATTACCCGCGAAAAGCTGATGCTGCGCTTGCACGAGGAATTGCCCTACGAGACTACCGTGGAAACGGAGGCTTTCATCGAGCGCAAGGATGGCTCTGTGCGAATCGAGCAGATGGTGTTCGTCACCCGCGAAAGCCAACGCAAAATCACCATCGGTGAGGGGGGACAAACGCTGAAGGCCATCGGGCGGGCGGCCCGGCTGGAATTGCAGGAAATCTTGGAGCGCCCCGTGCATTTGTTCGTGCACGTAAAGGTGCGCGAAGGCTGGGCCGAGGAGCGAGCGCGCTTCAACGCGCTGGGGCTGGATTACGGATCCTGACATGCAATGGGAGGACGATGCCTTCGTTCTCGGTGCACGCCCCTTCGCAGAGGGCAAGGCCCTGGTTGAGCTGTTTACAAGGGGCCACGGGCGGGCCGCAGGCATGGTCTATTCGGGGCGCAAAGCGGCACCGGCGCTGCAAGCCGGGAATTTCGTACACGCCGCCTGGCGGGCCCGCACGGGCGATCAGCTCGGCGCCTTCGGCACGCTGGAATTGCTCGATCCCATTGCCGCACGGGCGATGGTCGATCCCGCGGCGCTGGCGGGCGTTTCGTCGGCCATCGCCTTGATCCGCGCTGCCGTGGAGGAGCGCGAGCCCTATCCTGAGCTGTTCGATGCTTTGGCCATCGTGCTGACGCACGTCACCGAGCCGGACCTGTGGCCGGTGCTCTATGCGCGCTTTGAGCTCGGTTTGCTGGCGGCGTTGGGCTATGGGCTAGATCTGTCGGCCTGCGCATTGACCGGGAGGGTCGATGATCTGGCGTGGGTCAGCCCGCGCACGGGGCGGGCCGCCTGCGCGGAGGCGGGCGCGCCCTTCGCAGACAAGCTCTTGCGGCTTGCGCCATTTTTGGCGCAGGCAAATCAGCCGGTGGAAACTGGCGATGTCGCGGATGCGTTCGCTCTTAGCGGTTATTTCCTGGAAAGCCGCGTGTTCAGCGCGCGCGGCCAAGGCCTGCCGGACGCGCGGCGACGCCTCATTGAGGCGCTTGGCCATGCCCAGCGCTTATGAATCCGCCGCTACTAACTCGGGCGTGAGGGCGGCGGCGGCGTTGGCGTATCCGTGCTGCGATAACCTGGCACCTGATTGCCGCGGGAATACATGCATTGCGCATAGGCGATGTTGTAGCGCTGCTGGATGCCCTCCTGGCTATCCTGAGACGAGGAAGCGCCCACGGCCGCGCCGCCCAAGGCACCAAGCCCTGCGCCCACGGCCGCGCCGCCCCCGGCACCAGAGCCGCCGCCATAGCCACCATGATAGCCACCATGATAGCCGCCGCCATTAGCCGCGCCGAGGGCCGCGCCCGCCGCCGTGGCCAGTGCGGCGACCAGCAATGCCGAGCCAGCGGCGCGATTGTTGGCGTCCTCAACTTCTGCGCTGACGGAATTGGCCGCCAAACTGCGGCAGGCGACATCATCGGCCTGGAAAATCTCAAAAGGCTTATTGGGTGAAGGCAGCACTGCCAGGGTCGGGCCCTGAGGAATGGCGGCGCAGCCAGTCAAGCAGGCAAGCAGAAAGATGGCGGCCTTGGGCCTACGCAGCTGCGGCATTATTTCCCCTCACTTGGTGGTGGCGGCGGGATGGCGGGAACTTCCTGCCAAGCCGAGTCACAAGTTCTGACATATGGATAAAACTGGTTGCTGTCTTTGCAAAAATACCAGGTCTGCTGCGGCGGGGCACCAGGGCCCGCCTTTACGCCGCCCTCAAATCCTGAGGGCCCGTCAGACGGCGCTTGCTGGATTATGGTCGTGGAGCCGCGCGGATAAGCCGGGGCGTAATAGCTGCCATAATATGGATAGCCGAAGCCGCCATAATAGCCGCCATAATAGGGATAGCCGTAGCCGTAGCCAAAGCCGAAGCTGCTATGGCCAAAGCTGCCGCCGTGGAAGCCTCTATTGAAACCGCCGCCGTAATACCTGCCGCCCCCGCGAAAGTTGCTGCCACCGCGATAGACGCCGCCCCCGCGAAAGTTGCTGCCACCGCGATAGACGCCGCCACCATTAAATTTGCCGCCGCCATTGTGGTAGCCGCCGCCATGAGAGCCCCCACCGCCGCGATAACCACCGCCGCCGTGGCTGGCCGCCATGGCAGGCGTGGCCACGAGCAAGGCAGAAGCTGCAAGGGTGATGGCGAGATGAGAAAAGCGCATGGGTTAATCCTCTATCTCTACCCTCTATGAGTCTATCTGAACGGAAGCTGAACCAAAGCCGCTAAACCCGCTTTTCGTGGCAGCGCGACTCTGCCTAGAGCGGATCCCGATTTGACTGAATCAGGTCAAATCGGGTGAATCCGCTCTACACTAAGTGATTAGACCCGTTCTGTTGCGAAAACCGCGTCACACTTTTCGGGAACGGGTCTAGCGTGTGGACAGGAAATGCTATGACCGACAATACCACCCTTCCCGATAATCCCGGCCGCATCATCGATGAGCCGATCGGCGAGGCGCTATCGAAGCGCTATCTGGCCTATGCCCTCTCGACGATCACCAGCCGGGCCTTGCCGGACGTGCGCGATGGCCTCAAGCCGGTGCATAGGCGCTTACTTTACGCCATGCGTGAGCTCAATCTCGATCCCGATTCGGCGTTCAAGAAATGCGCGCGGGTGGTGGGCGATGTCATGGGCCGCTTTCACCCCCATGGGGACCAGGCAATCTATGACGCCTTGGTGCGCCTTGCCCAGGATTTCACGGTGCGCTTTCCGCTGATCGATGGGCAGGGCAATTTTGGCAATATCGATGGCGATAACGCCGCCGCCATGCGCTACACGGAAAGTCGCCTCACCAAAGCGGCAGAAAGCCTACTGGCTGGGCTTGATGAGAACGCCGTCGATTTCCGCTCCACCTATGATGGCCTCGATCGTGAGCCCATCGTGCTGCCGGCCGGCTTCCCCAATCTTTTGGCGAATGGCGCTGCGGGCATTGCTGTGGGCATGGCCACGCAGATCCCGCCGCACAATGCCGCCGAATTGATCGATGCCTGCCAAATCCTGTTGTTCAATCCCGATGCCAGCACCCAAGATTTGCTGAAGGTTGTGCACGGGCCCGATTTTCCAACCGGCGGCTTGGTCATCGATTCGCCCGAGCAGATCTTGCAGGCCTATGAGACCGGCCGTGGGGCTTTTCGTATCCGGGCCCGTTGGGAAGTCGAGGAATTGGCGCGTGGCATGTGGCGGATCATTGTCACGGAATTGCCCTTTCAGGTGCCCAAAGCCAAGCTGATCACCGATCTCGCCACGCTGATCGAGCTGAAAAAAGCACCGCTGCTGGGCGATGTGCGTGATGAAAGCAGTGATATCATCCGCTTGGTGCTGGAGCCGAAGGCCCGCACTGTGGAGCCTGACATGCTGATGGAAAGCTTGTTCAAGCTTTCGGAGTTGGAGGTGCGCTTCAGCCTCAACATGAATGTGCTGGATGCCCGCCAAGCCCCGCGCGTCATGGGGCTGAAAGAGGCGCTGGACGCCTTCCTCGATCATCGCTTGGTGGTGTTACGCCGGCGCACAGCTTTCCGGCTGGACAAGATCGCGGCACGCCTCGAAGTGCTGGCCGCTTTGCTGATCGTCTATCTCAATCTGGATGAGGTGATCCGCATCATCCGAACCCAGGATGAGCCGAAGCCGGTATTGATCAAACGCTTCAAGCTGACGGAAACCCAGGCCGAGGCCATCTTGAACACGCGGCTGCGCAGTTTGCGCAAGCTGGAGGAGATGGAGATCCGCCAGGAGGAGGCGGCGCTGCGCGCTGAACAAGCCGGCCTTGCTGCCCTCCTCAAGGATCCCGAAGGCCAACGCCGCCGCATCGGCGAGGAATTAGCGCTGACGCGGCAGATTTTCGGACCGGATACCGCCTTGGGGCGCCGGCGCACCCGCTTCGCCGAGATCAAAGACGGGCCAATGGTGCACGCCGAAGCCTTCGTGGCGCGCGAGCCGATCACCATCGTGCTGACGCATAAAGGCTGGCTGCGCGCGCTGCGGGGGCATGTCGATGATATCGCGGCGCTGAAGGTCAAGGATGGGGATGCCGCCGCCTTCGTGGTGCAGGCCGAAACCACCGATCGCCTGCTGCTGTTGGCCAGCGATGGACGGGTGTTTACGCTGCGCGGTGATCAGGTGCCGGGCGGGCGCGGCGCGGGTGAGCCCATCCGCTTGCTGTTGGATATCGGTGAGGGGGATTTCATCAATGCCTGCTTCCCCCATCGTGCCGGAGCCAAGCGCCTGGTGGCAAGCAAGGATGGCTATGGCTTCGTGGCCAATGACGATGACATGCTGGCGCAAAAGCGCTCCGGCAAGCAAGTATTGAGCGGCGAGGCGCTGACGGCGATCCCGGCGCAGGGCGATCATGTCGCGGTGATCAGCTCTGCGCGCAAGCTGCTGATCTTCCCGTTGGAGGATTTGCCGGAGATGGCGCGCGGCAAGGGCGTGCGCCTGCAAATGCTGCGCGAGGGGCATTTGGCCGATGCGCTGGTGTTCGCCGCGCATGCGGGACTGGCTTGGACGGACGCCGCCGGGCGCCAGCGCGCTCTGCCGGAATGGCGCGATTGGCTGGGCAAACGCGGCCAGGCCGGCAAGCTGGCCCCCAAGGGCTTTCCGCGCTCCGGGACGTTTAGCGGCTGAAGGCGGCCAAGGCCGCCTTGGCGATCTCGTCACCCCATTCCTGCACGAAATGGCCGCCGTCCTGGATCACCAAGGCCTGCGGGCAATCGTGGATTTGGCTGCGCATGTAATCCATCACCGCTGGGCCCAGTACCGGATCGGCCGCGCCGACGGCCATGAAGCTTTTGCCGCGCCAGCTATCGCGCCACCACACGAGGGCCTCGCGCGAAAGCTTGGCGAATGGCAAGTCGGGTTCGGTGGGCACCAATTGCGGAAAGCGGCGCACGCCGGCTTTGTAGCGGGCATCGGGAAAAGGCGCGTCATAGGCCGCGATCTCGGCGGGTGTCAGGTGCGGTGTGCCCCGGGCGATCAGGGTGCCAACCGGCATGTCCGGCGTTTTGGCCGCGTAATCACGCCAAGCGATGAAGCCGGGTGAGGGTGCAACGCCAACCCCGAAGGCCGTGTTCATGATGATCAAGCGCGCGAAGCGCTCTGGGCAGGCCAGCGGCAAAGTGAGGCCGAGCAGCCCGCCCCAATCCTGAATGACCAAAGTGATGCGCTGCAGATCCAGGTACTCGATCAAACGCAGCAGAAAATCGCGATGAAACTCGGTCGTGTAGACGCTATCTTCGATTGGCTTGTCGGAGCGTCCAAAGCCGAAGAAATCCGGCACCACCACGCGCCCACCCGCGCCAAGAAAATGCGGGATCATGCGCCGATAGAGATAAGCCCAGGAGGGCTCTCCGTGCAGACACAGGAAAGTATGGGCACCATCTTTGGGGCCCTCGTCCACATAATGCGCGCGTAAACCGGCATAACCTTTTAGGTCCTCAACATAATGCGGCGCATAGGGCCAATCGGGCAAAGCCGCGAAGCGTGATTCAGGGGTGCGTAGGGCCTCGATCGTCATGCGGCGCTCCATTTTCCCCGGGCGATCGCCAGTTTGATCCGCTCATGGGCGGTGGCCATGTCTGCCCACTCCCCCACGCTGGAGGTTTTGCCTGGCTCTAAATCTTTGTAATGCGTGAAGAAATGGCGGATTTGCTCGATCAATAGCGGCGGCAGATCGCTGTAATTGCGCACATTGGCGTAGAAGGGATTGAGCTGATCGATCGGCACCGCCAGGATTTTCTCGTCATTGCCCTTTTCGTCATTCATCAGCAGCACGCCCACAGGGCGGGCAGGAATAACCGCCCCGGGCACCACGGGTGTGGGTGCCACCACCAGGATGTCCAGCGGATCACCATCTTCCGCCAAGGTATTGGGGATGAAGCCGTAATTGGCCGGGTAGATCATCGAGGTGTGCAAAAACCGATCTACAAACAGGGCCCCAGAGCGCGGATCCAGCTCATACTTTACCGGCATGCCGCCGGCGGGGATTTCGATAAAAGCGTTGACCTCATCGGGCGGGTGCCGCCCCGGCGGGATTTGCTTAACGTCCATGCGGGTGTCCGATCTTACAGGCTGCGGGAAAATGGCTCAGCGCGAAGGCGTGACGGCCCCGCCGCGCTCCAGCGCGCGCTGATACGCAGGCAAAGCCTGCAGTCGCGCCAGATAAGCGCTGGCTGCCGGGTAGCGCTCCAGCCCCCCCCGCGCTGAGCCAGCCTCCAGCACGAAGGATAATTGGATATCCGCGCCGCTCAAGCCCATGGCGCACAGATACGGCCGCTGCGTGCGCACAAAATGCTGATCGATGTAGGAGAAGTGGTTTTCGATCTCACTTTCGATGCGCCAATCGAGCGGCTTTCCGCCTTCGCCCAACAGCCGCGTGTAGAGTTTCAGCAGCAAAGGCAGCATGGCTGAGCCCTCGGCGAAATGCAGCCAGTGCAGATATTCCGACCAATCCGGCGTGCCCAAGCTGGGTTTGAGCCGGCCATTGCCATAGGTTTCGATCAGGTATTCGATAATCGCTCCGGATTCGGCCACCACCCCAGCATGCGCGTCATCAACGATGACGGGTGCTTTGCCCAACGGATGCACGGCTTTCAGCTCCGGCGGCGCGAGGCGCGTGGTGGGGTCGCGGGCATATTGCACCAGCTGATAGGGCAGACCGAGTTCTTCAAGCAGCCACAAAACGCGGGTGGAGCGCGATTGTTCGAGGTGATGAACTACAATCATAGGGGGCTCCTAGGAGGCGAAATTCAAACGCAAACCGGGGCGGGGCCAGCGTGCCTTGATCAGCGTGCCGGTGCCCGACAAGGTGATGAAGGCATCGCGAGAATCCTGCCCGCCAAAACAGATGTTGGTGACCAAGGGATCGGGGAATGGTGTGTGCTCAATGCTGCCATCAAGGGAGAAGGCGCTGATGCCGCCCTGCACCAAAGTGGCCACGCAGACGCGGCCATCGGCCTCCACTGCCAGGCTGTCCAGCATTTGAAAGCCCGGCAGGTTGGCGATGCAACGCCCATGCGTGCCGAAGGCTCCAGGTGCCACTTGCCCCGGCCCGGTGATCTCCATTTGCCAGAGCCGTGCCGTCAGGGTCTCGGCGCAATAAACGTGCTTTTCGTCTGGCGATAGCCCAACGCCGTTATAGCCGGGTCCATAGGCGGCTTCGGTGAGGCCGTTGCCATCCGCTTTGGCCCAATACAGGCCGCCATGATCACGGCTGCGCCGGCGCGATTTGCCAAAATCGGAGAACCAGAAGCCGCCGCTTTTATCGAAAACCAGATCGTTGGGGCCCGACAAGGCGTGCTCCCCCACGCGCTCATAGAGCCGCTCGAACCGCCCGGTGGCGAGATCCACGCGCTCAATGCGGCCGCCTTGGTAATCCGCGGGGGCAATTGTCGGGATCTTCAGGCCGCCAAGCTCTATCCACTCAAAGCCGCCATTGTTGCAGACGTATACCGCCCCGTCAGGACCGAGCGCGGCACCATTGGGCCCGCCGCCAAGCTGGGCAATGGTTTCACGCTTGCCGCCGCCCCACAGGCGCGTCAATCGCCCGGCCGCAATCTCCACCAGGATGATGGAGCCATCCGCCATGGCAATAGGCCCTTCGGGGAAAGCGAGGCCTTCGGCAAAGATCTCAAAATCCATGGCGCACGCTTGCACCCTTCAGCGGCGGCGATCAAGCACGCGAAAGCAGGAGGCATGGGCATCGTGGGGGCCGGAGGGCACCCACTCGCGGGCGGTTTCTTGGAAATCTTCCGGGGAAAAAGCGGGGAAGTGCGCATCCCCGGCGGGGCTGGCGTCTACCTCTGTCAAATACAGTCGATCCGCGATGGCCAGGGTTTGCGCATAGAGGGTTTCGCCGCCAATCACGAAGATTTCGTCGGCCTGCATGCAGTCTGCGATGGCACCGGCAAAGGCCAACGCGCTGGGCAGGCTGGGCAGCACCCAGCCGCTCGGGGCCAGGAAGGAAGGCGCGCGGCTCAGCACCAGATTGGCCCGGCCAGCCAAAGGCTTGGCGAGGCTTTCCCAGGTTTTGCGGCCCATCAGCACCGGTTTGCCCATGGTCAACTTCTTGAAGCGGCGCAGATCGGTGCGCAAGCGCCAGGGCAAGGCCCCCTCCGCCCCGATCACGTGATTCGCGCCCAAAGCAGCGATGAGAGCAAGGCGCGGCTTGGTGCGGGTCATGGTGAAGCCGGTGGTTGAAGCAAATGCAGAAAGGTCAGCGAAGCGGCACCATAACGGCGCGTGTCAAGGGCGTGAAAGCGCTTTAGCTCCAAGGCCTCGTCTGGGGCAGTCTCGACGCAGAGTAAAGCATCGGGCGCCAGCCAGGCACCCTCAATCAGCCCGTTCAGCGCACCCGCCAACAGGTTTTTGCCGTAAGGCGGATCGGCGAATACCAAGTCAAAGCCGCCGCCAAGCCCGGCGGGCTTTTGGCCCAAATCCGCCGCGTCCCGCCGATGGATCCGCGTGACGCCAAATAGGCCCAGCGCCTCGATATTGGCACGGATCGCACCGCGCGCCGCCGCCTCGGTCTCGACGAACAATGCAAAGGCAGCGCCGCGCGAGAGGGCTTCCAATCCCAGCGCACCCGAGCCCGCAAACAGATCCAGCACCCGCAGGCCCGCCAAGGGCTTGGCCCAGGCGGCGTGCTCGATCATATTGAACAGCGCCTCGCGGGTGCGCGTCGCCGTGGGGCGGGTGGTGCGCCCTGGCGGGGCCGTCAACGGCTTGCCGCGGAATCTCCCTGCGATGATGCGCATGGGGTTGTCATTGCCGCAGGCCGCGTCGCCACGCTATAGGCAGATGGATTGACCGGACAAGAAATGAGATGATTGCGTGATTTTTTCGATCGAAGAAGCTTCCGCTTTTGGCCAGGTGGTGGTGGCTGACCTCGTCCTTGCCGGCGATAACGCGGTGGCCGTGGGGCTGGCCGCCTCTGGCCTCGCGCCCAAAAAGCAAAGGCAAGCGATTCTGATCGGCGTCATTTTGGCGTTGGTGCTGCGCATCGGCTTTGCCTTGGTGGCCATCCAATTGCTGGCAGTGCGGGGGCTGCTCTTGGCCGGCGGCCTGCTGCTGCTATGGGTAGCCTGGCGCATGCTCAAGGACATCCGCGAGCAGGCACAGGAAAGCGCCGCGAACCAGGCTGCGCATGCTGGCGGCACCCCGCCGGCGACGGCCAAGAGCGTCAGTTTTGCGCGCGCCTTGATATCCATCGTGATCGCCGACGTTTCCTTGTCGCTCGATAATGTTTTGGTGGTGGCTGGGGTGGCGCGTGCCCACCCGGAGATCATGGCCTTTGGCCTCATTCTCTCGGTTTTGCTGATGGGCGCGGCAGCGGGCGTCATCGCCCGGATCATTCAGAAATACCCATGGATCGCCATTGGCGGGGTGCTGATCATCGTGTTTGCAGCGCTGCGCATGATCTGGGAGGATTCGCATTTGCTGCTGCCCCATCTCATTCCCGCCATGCCGGCCTGGCTGGGAGGGGGCAATCACGCCTGACGCCCCCCTGCTCGCACAAGGGGGCGTGGTTCACCGATCTATGTGCAGTGCATGGATCGGATCAGGTGCTTAGGCGAAAGTGGGTTTAGTTGCAGACCTGAACCTGCTCGATGCAGCGTCGGCCAAAGCGATCGTAGCGCACCACGTTTTCGTAATGGCAGGATTGGCCACGGCCACCGCGATAGCTGCTGTCTTGGTAGCCACCGCGATCTTGGTAGCCACCGCGATCTTGGTAGCCACCGCGATCTTGGTAGCCACCGCGATCTTGATAGCCGCGGCGATCTTGATAGCCACCGCGATCTTGATAGCCGCCGCGATTATTGTCGTCGCAGCTGGTGGAGCTGCGCCCCGCCAGCGCGCCGACGCCAGCGCCAAGCGCCGCACCGATCAGCGCCCCACCGGGCCGCGAACCGCGCCCCGCTATGCCGGCCCCAGCGGCCGCGCCGATGGCCGTGCCGATCAGGGCACCGGTGCCGGCATTGCCACGGCGCTCTTGGCGGCATTCTTGCGAAACATTTTGGCTGCGGGCATAGCCTTCATCAGCTCTGGCTGGTGCCGGGGCGGTCAAAACGCTGAGGGCGATGGCGGTGCTGGCAAGCAAAGCGGCGATGCGCATGGTAGGTCTCCTTTGGGCGGGGATGTTTGCTCCCCGTGTTGACGCCCATTAAACACCCCCTGCCTGAACCCAGGCTGAAAGCGCGCCGAGGTTTGCGTTCATGAAGCGTTTAGATCGCTCGGTACGTGCGGTGCGTCCCGCCTCCGGCCTCCGGGCCAAGTCCGCGGTGTCTACCGGGCCGCAAAATCTGCTTATCGAAGAGATGGGCGCGCGCGGGCACGGAATCGCCAAAGGCGGCGACGGCCCGATTTACGTGCCGTTGACCTTGCCGGGCGAGCAGATCGAGGCCGAAATCACGGGGGATCGGGCGGAGGCCTTGGCGATTCGCGCCGCGAGCCCGGAGCGTATCGCCGCTCAATGCCCGGTGTTTGGCGCGTGCGGCGGCTGCCAGGTGCAGCATTGGGCGCAGCAGCCATATTTGGCCTGGAAGGAAAGCATGGTTGTGGCGGCCATGGCCAAACGCGGCCTCGCGGCGGCGATCGAGCCGATCATTCCCGCTTGGGGTGAGGGGCGCCGGCGCGCCGCCTTCCACGCTGCGCGCGCGGGGCGGGCCATCAGTTTTGGCTTTATGCGCCGGGACGGGACAGGCATCGAACCGATCCCGGACTGCCCGCTTTTATCCGCCAGCCTGCAAAGCAAAATCCCAGCCCTCAAAGATCTGGCCGCGGTTTTGGTTCCCGAAAAAGGCGAGTTGGTGCTGCAATGCCTGGAAACGCAAACGGGGCTTGATATCAATGTGCGCGGCGCGGGCCAAGCACCCGTCACGGGCGCGCGGCTGGCGCGAACCACCAGCGCGGTGCTCGCTGCCGATATCGCGCGCCTTGCGTTTGAAGGAGAGGTTTTCCTCGCACCGCAGCAACCCATGATCCAAATCGGCCCCGCACGGTTAACGCCCCCGCCTGGGGCCTTCGTGCAGGCGACCGTGGCTGGAGAAGTCCAGATCGCACGCCTAGTGCTGGAAGCCATGGCTGGGGCTGGCCGCTTGGCGGATCTTTTCTGCGGCTTGGGCACCTTCGCGCTGCGCCTGGCGGCGCAAGACGAGGTGCTGGCCGTGGAGGGGGATGCACCCATGCTGCTGGCTTTGCGCGAAGGGGCCGACGGTGCCCTCGCCCGCCTGCGTGCAATCACCATTTTGCGCCGCGATCTGTTGCGCAATCCGCTATCGGCGCTGGAGCTGAAGCGGATCGACGCGGTGGTGCTGGATCCGCCGCGTTCAGGTGCGCGCCAGCAGACCGAGCAGATCGTGGCCTCCAAGGTCTCGCGGGTGGCTAGCGTCTCATGCGATGTCACCACCTTCGCGCGGGATGCCAAAGTGTTGATCGACGGGGGATTTCGATTGACCAGGCTGACCCCTGTGGATCAATTCCGCTGGAGCCCGCATGTCGAGCTGGTCGGTGCCTTCGAGCGTTAGGAGATGAGCATGGCGCAAATCCGTGATTGGCTGGTGCGGTTGGCGCTGGCGGCCAGCGTGCTGCTCATTGGGTATTTCGTAGTGGCGGCGCTGGGCGTGCGCTTTGGGCTTTGGGGGGTCGGCTTCGGGTTCGGCGCTTTGACTTTGCGCATCGGGCCTTTGTTGGCCTTCGGCGCGCTCGGTTTTGCCGCGATTGCGGTGCTGTTAGCCCTGTTGGTGACGCCGCGGCGCGGCGCTGGCTTCGCTTTGGCAGCCTTGTTGTTGCCAGCGATTCTGGTGGGCGGCCTGCTGAAGTTTCGCAGCCAAGCCCAAGCCGTGCCGCCCATCCATGACATCTCCACCGATCTGCTGGACCCACCGGGCTTCTCCGCCGAGGTGGTTGAGGCGCGCACGGCGCAGGGAGCCAACAGCCTGGAACTGCGCACCAAGCGTGTGCCCGAACTGGGTGGCCGCTTCGGTGCCGCCGAGGGCCAGCTTTCCACCAGTCTGCAGCGCCAAGCCTATAGTGACATTGTGCCGATCACCCTTGCTGCCGCACCGAGCGTTTTGCAGGCGCGTGCCTTGCAGGTGGCCAAAAGCCTGGGCTGGGCGATAACACGCCAAGACGCCGCAGAAGGCGTGATCGAGGCGCAAGAGCAAAGCTTTTGGTTTGGGTTTGTCGATGACATTGCCATCCGCATCCGCCCAGGCAGCCAAGCGCAGGAAAGCGTGGTGGATATCCGATCGGTCTCGCGCGTCGGGATTTCAGATGTGGGGGCCAATGCCAAGCGCGTGCGCGCCTTCACTGCTGCCCTTTTAAAGCTGAGCAGCGGCGATCAGCCCCGATTGGATACGAAAACCGCGCCAACCCCCTGTTGCGCTGCCGCGCCCGAAAGCGCGCCAGCACCTGCAAGCGCGCCAGGCCCCTAATCAGGCAACCAGGCAATAACGCGTATCGATGCCGGCAATCCCCTCACTCTGCACGCGGCCGCAGCGTACCAGGTGGATCAAATGGGCCAGCATGGAATGGCAGGCCGCGGGGTGAAGGCGTGCATCGACATCGGCATACAGGATCGGGACCATTTCCCGGATCGTGCTTTGCCCAGCCATGAGCTGATCAAGGATTTGACGCTCCCGCGCCAAGCGGTGATCGAGATACGCCTGCACAAAAGCCTTGGGCTCACGGATCTCAGGGCCATGCGTCGGGTAAAGCACCGCATAATCGCGGTCACGGACTTTGATCAGGCTATCCAAATACGCGCCCATATCGCCATCCGGCGGGGAGATGACCGTGGTGGACCAGCCCATCACGTGATCCCCCGGGAACAATGCATTTTCTTCCAGCAGGCCATAAGCCATGTGGTGAGAGGTGTGGCCTGGCGTGGCCACGGCCTCAATGGTCCAGCCATCACCTTGGAAGCGATCCCCATCGTGCACCGCGATATCGGGCCTAAAGCCCAAATCATCCCCGGCTTCCATGCGCACTTCGCTATCCGTGGCGATCACCGGCGTGCCGCAGGCGTAGATCTTGGCACCCGTGGCGGCGGCCAACGGGCGCGCCATCGGGGAATGGTCTTTATGGGCGTGGGTCACAAAAATGTGGCTGACGGTTTCGCCCGCCAACGCGTGCAGCAGCACATCCAAATGCCCAGGCTGATCGGGCCCCGGATCGATCACGGCCACCTGGCCATGGCCGATCACATAAACGCCGGTGCCGGTGAAAGTGAAGGGGCCCGGATTGCTCGCCACAATGCGCCGAACGAACGGGCTCACCGATTTGGGTTTGCCGTATTCGAACTCGAAGTCGCGGACGAATGGGATTTTGGAAGCCATTAAAGTCCTCAAGCGCTTCGTGCGGTTCGTTGGATATGCGTATCTAGCGCCGAAGCCAGCAGGCGCGTCGCACGCAGTTTTTCTTTCAGGGGCAGAGCCAAAGGCGGGCCCATATCGGTTTTGTTGGCATCGACCACATAAATGCGGCCGTCCTGTGAATCCCGCAGCACGTCCAATCCTCCCCAGTCCAGCCCCAGTTTTTCGGTGAATTGAGCGATCTTCGCAAGCTCTGTTACTGAAAATTGCGACTCAGCGGTGACGAGAGACACCTCTGTATTAGAATTCGTGAACCTCTGATCGACGTTACGGCGCTTCAGAAACACGCAGGCCGGCCGCCCGCCCACCGTGGGTGTACGTAGATCCTGAACCAGATTTTCACCATACCGATTATCGATCAGCCGCTGATAAACCCTTCCTGGCAAAGGCTCGACCGGGCAATACACGACGCGCCCGTCATGGGCCCCGTTTTGTTCGCTTTTTTCGACAGCAGGGCCGGTGTGGGTGCGCGGATCCAGCGCCAGCGAATAGCCAAAAGCCGCTTCAAACGCGGTGGCGACACGTGATTTCGATACATCAGCGCAGCGAAAATTCAGCAGTAGAGCGTTCGGCTTGGTTTTGGGCTCAGCCGCTGCCGATAGTGTGGAATCATCGAAATGGAAGACGATATCGGCTTCGTCTGGCTCATTCACGAGCCGCACGCCCGCTTCGGTGGCGGCGGCCCAGGCCAAATACCAAGGGCGGATTGGATCAGGCGAAAACGCCATTGTGATTTGTCGCTTGTTGCGCGGGCGCATGCGGCGCAGCTGAATGGCGGTGTAGAACGTGAACCAGGCGAACACATCCGAGAGCGTTTCGCCATCGATTCGCACCCGTGCGCCCGTTTTCTTGACGGTCACGGCCCCGGGTTCCCAATCGAAATCTGCGATCCAAGTTCGTGTCATCAATGCTCACTAGTGTGCGCTGGTCTGCACATACCGCCCAAATCGGGGATGGGGCGATCCCATCTGCGGTTCAGCTTTGCTATCATCCACCCGTGAAGCCGCATTGCGGCATGCGCGCGCGCATGATTCTGCCCGATCCATTCTGCTCTAGAAGATCAAGCAGCCTACATCAACCAAGTATGGCATCACCTGCGGTATGGTTTCCATCCGGCTGCGCTGCCGAAAACACCTTGGCCAAGCCAGATAAATCATATCCGGCACCCTTTGCTGCTTTGATCAGATGCTCAGGGCCCATGCCTGCTTGCGCTTGGACCATGGCCCAAAGGGTGATGGAGCGGGTGCCGCTACGACAAAACGCCAATACTGGGCTTTGTGCCTGGGCCAAGGCCGCGCCCATGCGCGCCACATCGGGCGGTGCCGTTGGCGTGGTGGTGGGGGCGTAGACATAGCTGAGCCCATGGCTCTGACACAAAGCCGCGACCTGCGCGCTGGTGAGCTGATCGGGGGCCTCGTGATCGGGGCGGTTATTGATCAGCGTACGAAAACCCGCCTGCGCGGCCGCCTGCACGCTGCTGGCCGTAAGCTGGGGTGAGACCGAAAAATCGGCATTGACCTTGGCAAAACTCATTGTTCACGCCTCACACGATACCCCGAGCCCGCGCCCACTGACATTAAGAAACCGCCGCCAAACCCCTTGGCGATCTTGGCCGTTTTGCCAACTTTGATCTGGAAGGAGCGCTCCTGATCGACTTGGCGCCACACTTGCCCGTTTTCCAGCGTCACGATCGCTTGGCCGGTCGGGGTGAGCTGAACAGTTTTAATAAGGGCAGTGATGTTTTCGATGGGCGCGAAGCGTGCCGGGCGCGCGGTTTTTTTAGGTGCCAATATCTGGCTGACGCTCGGCAAAGAAAAGCCAAAGGATTCCCGATCCAATTGCTGGGCTGAAGCCAGATCGAGCAATTTGATCGCCCCCTCGGCCTCCGCGGTGCGCAGCGCAGCGGCCGCCTGATCAAAGCATGCGAGGCGCGCGCCATTATCGCTGATCTGCGTGCAGGCGTAGATGCCGCTCAAGCCCTCCGGCTCCGGCTCCTGGGCCTTTGCCGCTCCGATCAAGCCTAGGGCAGAAAATGCCAGCAGGAACAGAGAGTGACGCATAAGATTCCCTATGGCCTTGAGGCTGAGACGTCCGCGGGCCGCCGCGGCTGCGCCACTTGCCGAGCTTGGCCAGGTTGATCGCGGGCCAGTTTAGGCGCATTGGCGAGATCATTGATACTCATATCGGCGCGCTGCCACCAGAGCCCCGTGTCACGCGCCACCTCAAGGCCCTCGATGAAGGCGGCATCGACCTGCACGCTATTGGTGGGGGTTTCTTCGATGCGGATGCGTTGGGCGGCGAAAGGCGCGCCATCAGCCATCAAAAACGCCCTGAGCTTGAAGAAAAACAAGATACAGGCCGCTTCCGTCGTGGGGTCACCGGGAAACACCATCAAGCGCGCGCAGCGGCGCGGCTCCTGCACCCGGAAGTATTCGATCAAGGGGTCTGCGGCATTGAGCTGCAAAGCGTGATCGACCTGGTCATCGATCCAGGCATGCCAGCGGCCTTTGATCTGCGCAAAGCTGGCCAAGGCGTTTGCCCCGCCAAGTGAAAAAGGCATTGTGGGCTTCAATTCGATAATGACGTGCTCATTGTGGCCGTGCGGCGTCGCGCATTTCTCCTCTGCCCCGAGGATGAGCCGGTGCGCCATGGCGAAGCGCCGGGAAAACTCAAGCGTGGCCAAAGCCATGATCCTTAAGTGAGCTGGTGCATGACATAGTGTGCGCGCACCTTCGCCTTGGTCAATGCGGCGATTATCGCGCTGTGGTCAAGGTGCGCCTGCGCCCAAAAGGCATCGCCATGCATGCCGCCAGCCACGAACAAGGCGTCCATCCCCTCTTGTTGGGCACCCAGAAGATCCGTTTCGATGCCGTCGCCAATGGCCAGGATGCGGGCTGGCGGGATTTCCCGCTGGGCGATGGCCGCCAAGCGTGCGCGCGCCAGCGCATAGATGGGCTTATGGGGTTTGCCGGCCATGGTCACGCTGGCACCCAAATCTTGATAGAGGCGCGCCAGAGCGCCGGCGCAATAGATCAGCCGGCTGCCTTCGCGCACCAGGATATCGGGATTGGCGCAGATCATCTCCAGCCCGCGGGAGTTGGCGCGCTCCAGCACGGCGCGGTAATCCTCGGGTGTTTCCTGCCAATGATCAGGGCCGGAAACCAGCAGGAAGGCTGCCTCGTCGATATCGACCTCGCTTAATCCCAAACCCTGCCAAAGGGTTGCATCCTGCTCGGGCCCGATGCGCGCCATGGGCCCCGGGGCCCGCGCGGCCAGCAAAGCCCGGGTGGCATCGCCAGAGGTGACGATGGCATCCCAGCACGTGCGGGCCACGCCAAGCCGATTGAGCTTGCCCACAATGGCCGCTCCGGGCTTGGGCACGTTGGAAACCAGCACGCACACCCCGCCGGTCTCGCGAAAGCGCTGCAACGCGTCGCAGGCCGGCGCGTAGCGGGTCCGCCCATTGTGCACCACCCCCCAAACATCGCAAAACACCGCGTCGTAAGACGCGCGCAGATCATCAAGGCT
The DNA here is from genome assembly GCA_021731965.1 of Hyphomonadaceae bacterium. Lineage (GTDB taxonomy): Bacteria > Pseudomonadota > Alphaproteobacteria > Caulobacterales > Aquidulcibacteraceae. Next base: position 21,437 of record JAKFWI010000231.1, read on the forward strand.
GGTGAGGGCTGTGAACATAAGCCCGGTGCGTACCATGGTTTGGGGGTAGGATCACCTCATGTCGCACTCCGTGCTTTTGCCCATCGATGCGGTGCTTGAACCGCTGCGCGCGGCGCTGCGTGTGGGCAATTGTGCGGTGTTGGTCGCACCGCCGGGCGCGGGCAAAACCACCCGTGTGCCGCTGGCTTTGCTGGAAGAGGACTGGCTGGGAGGTGCCAAGCTCTTGCTGCTCTCGCCCCGGCGCATCGCGGCGCGGGCGGCGGCCGCGCGCATGGCCAGCCTTAGTGGCGAAGCCGTTGGGCGCACCATCGGCTATCGCCTGCGCCTGGAAAGCCGGGTCAGCGCGCACACGCGCATCGAAGTGATCACGCAAGGCGTGTTCACCCGCATGATTTTGCAAGATCCGACGCTGCAGGGCATTGGCGCCATCCTCTTCGATGAATTCCATGAGCGGGCCTTGGATGCGGATTTGGGCCTGGCTTTGGCCATGGATGCGCAAGCGGGATTGCGGCCGGATCTGCGCCTGTTGGTCATGTCGGCCACGCTCGATGGTGCCAAGATAGCGCAGCTTTTGGACGATTGCCCGGTGATTGAAAGCGTGGGCCGGATGCACCCGGTCTTGACGCGCTATGTGGGCCGCGATGTGCGCGCCCCGGTCGAGGAGCAGATGGTGGCCGCTGTCCGGCGCGCTTTGCGTGACGAGACCGGCTCCATCCTTTGTTTTTTGCCCGGCGCGCGTGAGATCGAACGCTGCGCCCGTGCATTGCAATCGGCGATCGGCGCTGATGTGGATGTGCGCCCGCTTTATGGCGCATTGGAGCCGGCCGCCCAGGATGATGCCATCGCGCCGGCTCTGCCGGGGCGGCGCAAAATCGTATTGGCCAGCGCCATTGCCGAATCGAGCCTAACCATTGAGGGCGTCCGGGTGGTCATCGATTGCGGCCTGACGCGCCGCGGCGTGTTTGAGGTCAGCTCTGGCTTATCCAGCCTGGAAACCGTCCGCGCCAGCCGCGCCTCGATCGAGCAGCGCCGCGGCCGCGCCGGGCGCCTTGGGCCAGGCGTGTGCTGGCGCTTGTGGGACGAGCCGGAAACGCGGGCTCTGGCGGCTTTTGACCCTCCTGAAATCCTCGGCGCGGATCTCTCTCCTCTCGTGCTGAGCCTCGCCGATTGGGGCGTAACAGAAAGCGCGCAGCTCCGCTGGCTAGATCCCCCACCCAGGCCGGCCTGGGACGCGGCCCGCGCCGAACTGGAAAGTCTGGGTGCCCTGGACGCAGAGGGCCGCATCACCGGGCATGGCGCGCGCCTGGCCGGCATGCCCGTGCCGCCGCGTTTGGCACATATGATCGCGCGGGCCGCAAGCGCGGATTTGGCTGGTTTGGCGGGTGAGGTTGCAGTCCTGTTGAGCGAACAGGGCCTTGGCGGCACAGAGATAGATTTGCGCGGCCGCGTGGAGGCCTTGCGGCGTTTGCCGGGCGCTCGGGGGCAGGCCGCCCGCGATTTGGCGGCGCGCCTTGCTCACGCAAGCGGCGGCGCGGCGCGCAATGAGCAGAGGGACGTGCAGGCGATCGGCACGGTGCTGGCGTTGGCTTTTCCTGGCCGGATCGCCATGGCCCGGCGCGAGCAGAGCGGCGAATATCTGCTGGCCAATGGCCGGGGCGCGGCACTGCGCGTCGATGACGCGTTGGCCAAGGAGCGGTTTTTGGTGGTCGCAGAGCTAATGGGCCACATGCAAAAGGGGCGGATCCTCGCCGCCGCCCCCATCTCTGAGGCGCACATGCTGGCGCTTTATCCCGATGCAGCGCAGACGCGCCTGTCCATGGCGTTCGACGCGGAAACCAAAAGGGTGCGGGGGCGGCGGGTGCGCATGCTGGGGGCGATTACGTTGGCGCAGGCCCCCACCGAGATCACCGGCGGGCAAGATTTGGCCAGCGCCTGGCGCCAAGCCGTGCGAGATTTCGGCTTTGGCTGTCTGCCCAGCGGCGGGCCGCGGCTGGAGCATTTGCGGGCGCGGGCCGCGCTTCTGCAGCGGCTCGATCCCACTCTCGCTTGGCCCGATTGGAGCGAAGCGGCGTTACGGGCGAGCCTCGATTTTTGGCTTACGCCGTCCGTGGCCGCGGCCTTACAGGAAGGCTCGGGTGCGGATGACGCGCTATGCGCGGCCTTGCTGGACGGCCTGGATTGGCAGCAATCGCAGGCGCTGGAACGCGAGGCCCCTGCGCGGTTCGCCAGCCCCGCCGGGGGGTCAGCCGCGATCGATTATCTGGCCGAAGGCGGCCCGGCTGTCGAAATTCGCTTGCAGGAATTGTTTGGGCTAACCGTGCATCCCACGATCGCAAGCGGGCGCGTGCGCCTTGTGCTGCGCCTTCTCTCTCCCGCCCAGCGCCCGGTGCAGATCACCGAGGATTTGCCGGGCTTTTGGAAGGGTTCTTATGCGCAGGTTCGTGCTGATTTGCGCGGGCGCTATCCGCGCCATTCCTGGCCAGAGGACCCGTTGCAGGCTGAGCCGACGCGCCGTGCCAAGCCGCGGGGCGGTTGATCAGGACTTTGGCGGCGCGCCAGGCTGCAAAAACTGGGCGGCGACAGCCGCGATGTCCGCAAGCGTTTTGGGCCGGCGCCCCAGGATTAATCCGGCTGCGCCGATCAAGCCCAGGCACAAGAAGGGGCGCTCTTTCCAGAATGCCTGAATTACCGGCAAAACTGCCAATGGCATGCCTTCTGGCTTTGCCTCAGTGCGTGGCCGATGGCGGCTCTGATTGAGCAATGCTAGGCACAAAGCCGCCAGCAGCAGGCCAGCACCCATGGCCAAGCCGGCCGGCCCAGGCTTGATCCAAGCGCTGAGGAAATAAAAGCTGCCGATCAAAACAAACACCGCACCAATGGCAGCGGTTATTGCCGCCGCCAAACCCATGGCCGTGCGTTCGATCAATCCCGAAAACATGCCCTAGCGCCGCGATCCGATCAGCAGGCCAAGGGCAATGCCAATGCCGGCCGCCACCGCGCAGGAGGTGATGGGATTGTTGCGCACGCGCTGGCTGAGATCATCCGTCAGCTCGCCTGCATGCTCACGCGCCATTTGCAGGGCCTCCGCGCCGCCGCGTACGGCCGCCTCGCGCCCTTGGGCCGCCAGCGCCGCCAGATCGCGCCCAATCCGCTCAAAATCGGCGCGCAAGGCCGCCAGATCACCTTTGATGTCGTCACCCGAAAGTAACGAGCCCTTATTGGCTTCAGCCATTTAGCATCTCCATTTGGGTGCGCTGCGCATGGATGATTATCCACGCGGCGCTCTCTTTTAGAGCATCCCAGATAGACGCTGCCTAGTCTATCAAACTCCCCAATTGGGAAGTTTGACTTCACTATTTCAGGCTAAGCGGCGGTCCAGCCACCATCGATGGACAAGGCGGTGCCGGTAATGGACGCTGCCATATCCGTGCACAGATAAGTGGCTAACGCCGCGACTTCTTCCACCGTGACGAATTTCTTGGTCGGCTGGGCGTGGAGCAGCACGTCACGGATGACTTGTTCTTCGGTCATGCCGCGTGCCTTGGCAGTATCGGGGATCTGCTTTTCCACCAAAGGGGTGCGGACATAGCCGGGGCAGATGGAATTGCTGGTAATGCCAAATTCCGCCCCTTCCAGTGCAATGGTTTTACTAAAACCCAAAGTTCCGTGCTTGGCCGCGACATAAGCGGACTTGAACGGCGAAGCGACCAAGCCGTGTGCCGAGGCAATATTGACGATGCGGCCCCATTTGCGGGCCTTCATGCCCGGAAAGGCCGCTTTGGTCAGATGAAAAGCCGAGGACAAAGAGATGGCGATGATGGCATCCCATTTCTCATCGGGAAAATCCTCGATCGGGCTGACATTCTGGATGCCGGCATTGTTGACGAGAATATCCAAAGTGCCAAATTCGCGCATAGCGGTGGCGGCCAGATCGCGGACCTGATCAGGCTTGCTCATGTCCGCGCCGTGATAGAGCACGCGCGCGCCCGAATCCCTCTGCAGTCCCGCCCGGATATCCTCAATCTGCGCCGCATCGCCAAAGCCGTTGAGGACGACATTCGCGCCCGATTTGGCGAGCAGGCTGGCGATGGCCAAGCCGATGCCGCTGGTGGAGCCTGTGACGATGGCCCCGCGGCGGGCACCATTGGCTTGCATCAAATTGAAGGTCACATCGTTGGCGGGCATGGGGCTCTCCTGCACCTTGGGGGGCGTTGCGGTACAGCAAGCCCAAAGCTGCAGGTGTTTACCCCCTTTGCCTCTGAGGCGTCACCCATTCCGGGGCGTGATTGCTAGATCGTGATCAGCGCAGGCCCTGCAAAGCCGTGTAAAGCCGATCATCGATCTGCTGGGGTCGCAGCAGGCCATTGGCCCCGGCGCGTTCCAGCTCCTTTTCCAGCTCAGCCAGGCAGCTGACCACATCCAGATTGGCGCAGCGAATGGCCTGGGAGCGCGCCCCACGTACATCGGCGAGGAAACGCGCGCGCTGATCGCGGTCGGCCAGGCTGAGGCTTTGCCCGGATATCCGCAAGCGACGCAAAGTGGTGGCCAAAGGCTGGCCCGAATCGACCGAGGCGATGACCGCTTTGGTGGGGCCGGTTTGCGCCTTGACGAAATTGGGGCTGTCTTCGAGCCGCCGGCGGGCAACCTTGCGGAACAAGGGCTTGCTGATCCGGCGGCAGGGGCCGACATAAGCGGGCGTATCGATCCAATTGCGATTGCCCTCCAGCGCGCGGCGCAGCGCATTGGTGAGCAGCGATTTGCCGGCGCGGGCCTCCACCACGATGGCTCCCGCCGCGGACCAAGCATGGTTTTGCGCATCGGTCTCGGCGAGCACGGCCACGGCCAGCCGGCGCAGCTCGGGGCTGGCGGCGCGCCGGATGCGGGCCAAGCGGTCCGCGGAAAAATCGCTGATCTGGCGCACATCAAAGATGAGGGCGTTGGGGGCAGGCGGGCGCCGGAGGGCGTCTAGCACGTCACCGGGCGCGACAAGCCGACGCGGCACACCGGGCGCCAGCGCGGCAATGATTCGAGGGCGAATCTCCTCCGCCACACTGATCCAAAACTCTCCGGCCGGCATCTCCAGCACCCAAAACCCGGTTAACCTTACCCATGCTAAAGTAAAGTTTTTCTAAAGGGGAAGGGAAAGAGGAGAAAGGGTGCGCACTTTATTGGCAGACCAGAAATGCAAACGGCGGGCCCGTAAGGACCCGCCGCTGCAAAACTAACCCGAAGACTGACTCAGAAATTGAATTTCAGCTGGGCCGAAAAGGTTCTGGGCTGGCTGGGATAAACCACCGTGGTGCCCCCTGGCGCAGCGCCCGTTTCCGGTGCCTCGAAGGCCCCACCGATGAAGAATTTATCGGTGATATTGCTGACGAAGAAGGACACATCCCAGTGGCCATCTTCATCGCCAATGGCCACGCGGGCATTGGCGGTCACGAAGGCGTCATTATCAGTCGGATCTTGGCCGACCGGTACGAACACGCCATTGACCTGCGCACGGCCAATGGTGCGAACCGGGAAGGAGCTTTGGAAGCGGGCATCGGCATAGACAAGGCCATAGAGACCAAAGCCGATCGGATGCTTGTAGGTGGTGGCCCCCGTAACCGTCCAGCGCGGAATGAAGGAGCTGCGTGTGCCGGCTGGGGGGAGCACGCCGGCAAGGAGGCCAGGCTGAGCCAGTGTGGAATCGGTGTAGGCGACGCCGCCTTGGAAGGTTAAATGCTCGCCCAGGCGCGAAAACGAATCCAGCTCAAAGCCGCGGCTATCGACCAGCGGCACGTTGAAGGTTTGGAAATTGAAGCCGTTGAAGGCATTCAACTGGAATTGATTGACCCGCTCGATGAAGAAATCGCCGTTGAATGTGGTGGCGATGGCCGGGATGGAAAGCTTCCAACCCACTTCATAGGCATTGGTGAACTCGGCACCAAATTCCAAGTCATCGGTGCTGGGGCGGGTGTTGGAAGCGGGCGTGACGTTGAAGCCCGAGCGATCGAGATTGAAGCCGCCGGATTTATAGCCGCGCGAATAGCCCCCGTAGAGCAGCAGATTTTCCGTGACCTTCCAGCTCAAATTG
>JAKFWI010000073.1 GCA_021731965.1 Hyphomonadaceae bacterium
ACGCTGCCATAAATATCAAAGGTGGGGCCGCCGGAATTGCCCCGGTTGATCGGCGCATCGATCTGCAGGAAATCCACGTAATTGGTATCGGTATTGCGTCGGCCGCGCGCCGAGACGATGCCTGCCGTCGCCGTGCCTTCGAGGCCAAACGGATTGCCCACCGCCACGACCCAATCCCCGACCCGCAAATCCGATTTGCGATCAAAGGCCACGAAAGGAAAAGAGCGTTTCTTGTCGCGCACGCGCAGCACGGCGATATCGGTGCCGACATCCGTACCCACCAGATCGGCCTTGAACTCATCGCCATCCTTGTTGCGGACGGTGATCTCATCGGCACCATCGATCACATGGTTATTGGTCACGACGATCCCGTCCGCCGAGACAAAAAACCCAGAGCCCAAAGCGGTTTGTTCGCGCGGGCGCTGGCGCTGGTTCGGATCGATGCCAAAGCGCCGGAAGAATTCCTCCGCCCCCGGGGGCAGCTCCTCGGGCTGGCCATCTTCATCCGCACTGCCGCCCTTGCCCGTCGCAGTGATGGAGACCACCGCCGGGCTGACCTTATCGATCAGGTCCGCAAAGCTCAGCGGCGCGCCTTTGGGCGCCTCGATCACGATTTGGCGGGCATCAGCCGCATTAGCGAAAATCGTGGGTGCCGCGGCAAATCCGGCAAACAGCGCCGTGGCTGCAACCCCTGCTAGAAGCATATGTTTCATCATCAATTCATCGCCATTACTGAGTTACGCACCGAGCACCTAACGCGAAGGGCGCGGCAGAAATTAGACAACGCTGCGCGCTACGCCGCAACAGCTCGAACATTAGGGTTTTCGGGTAAGTTTCAAGTAACCGTCTGGTCATCTTTGGCGGGAGCGAGCAGCGTCGGCACATCGCTGCCCCGTATCAACGTCTTGTGGACAGGGCATTTTTCCGCAATCTCAAGCAAACGCTGGCGTTGTTCGTCGTTCAGCTGACCCGCCAAATGAATGGTGCGGGTGAACACGTCGGGCTGGCCGGTCTCATCGGGCCCACGCTTAACGTGATTCACCTCCACGCGGATGCCGGTAACGGGCCAGCCTTTGCGATCGGCATAGAGGCGCATGGTCATCGAGGTACACGCACCCAGCCCGGCGGCCAGCCATTGGAAGGGCGAGGGGCCGGAATCCTCACCGCCATGGCTTTGCGGCTCGCCAGCCAGCAGGCGATGACGCCCGGCCGTTACCCGGTTGCGCAGCTGCCCGCCGCTTTCCTCCACCACCACCGGGAAGGCCGCTTGTGCTGGCGCCTCTTCGGCTGGACTCGGGCTGGGGCTCACTATCGTGGGGGCGATGCCAATATAGCGTCCCGCCCAGGCGGCAATCACATCCGCGGCATAAATGGCATCTGTCTTTCTGGTCAGCAGGTGATCCGCGCCATCAAGACTAACGAAGCTTTTGGGGTGTTTGGCGGCCGCGAAGATCTCGGCGGCATTTTCGATGCCCACTGTGGCGTCCAGCGGGGCGTGCAGCACCAGCAGAGCGCGGCGCAGCTGGCCAGTCGCGTCAAGCAGCTTTTGCCCGCGCACATCCTCCAGAAAATCGCGCTTCAGGCGAAACGGACGCCCGCCAAGCGTCACGTGCGCCTCGCCGTGCGCCTCGATTTCAGCAATGCTATCAGCAAATTGCGCCGCGACATGATCGGCATGGGCGGGCGCGCCCAGCGTCACCACCGCGCGCACTTCCGGGATCCGCCCTGCCGCCATCAAGCAGGCGGCCCCGCCTAAGCTGTGGCCCACCAGCAAGGCCGGAGCCAGGTTTTGACCGCGCAACCAGTCCGCCGCGGCGATCAGATCCGCGATATTGGACGAAAAATTGGTGTTGGCGAAATCCCCGCCCGATGCGCCAAGCCCCGTGAAATCAAAGCGCAGCACGGAAATTCCGCGCTCCGCCAGGCCAGCGCTAATGCGCGAGGCGGCAAACACATCCTTGCTGCACGAAAAGCAGTGCGCGAAAATTGCCACCGCCTGCTCGGGTGCCTGCGCACGCTCAAAGCGCGCCGCGAGCGAAAAGCCATGCGCGCCAGGAAACTCCACGCGTTCGGAAATCGCCATCGGCTCCACCCTCACTTCGCACGTTGTTATCGCTCATCGAACGGACCATTGGGCTCTGGGCCAAGAGCGCGCGGCGCACGACTAATCTGCCAATATGCCAAGCCCGCGAGCAAAACCAAGAGGCCGGGCGTTGCCCATAGCAAAAACGTGTTCGCACGCAGGCGCGGGCGCAGCAAGACATACTCCCCAAAGCGATCGGCGAAATAGCCGCGCACCGCCGCATCGCTATCGCCCGCCGCGATCCGTTCACGCAGCACCCGGCGCATATCCTGCGCCGCCTCCGCCCCCGATTGCGAAATCGGCTCGTGGTCACACACGACGCAGCGAATCTCTTGTTCCAGCGCCTGGGCGCGCGCTTCTTGCTGGCGATCGGCCAAGGGCACGACGGCCAGCGCCAAGGCCGCCAGCCACATCATGGCACAGCCGCCACTTGACCGAGCGCGACGCGCTTTCGCTGCCCAACGCGCACGAGGCTGAGCAAAGCTAGCGCCCCGCCGCAGCCAATCATGGCGATTCCGCCAAACATCCAGGCGATGAAGGGGTTGAAATAAAGCCGCACGCCAAGCTGGCCTTGCGCGCCGGGCGCCGGCTCACCCAGCGCAACGTAAAAATCCCCCCAAAGGCCAGAGAGAATCCCTACTTCCGTGGTGGGGCTATCGGAGGTCCAATAGCGCCGCCGCTCCGCGTGCAGCGATTGTTCGCGCGCGCCAGCGCTGACGCTGAACACCGCGCGCTGCGCATCATAATTGGGCCCCTCAATGCTTTCCACGCGCAGCAAACGCAGGCCGCGGCCAGCAAACTGCACCGCCTCCCCCGGAGCCAGGCTGACGCTGTGCTCGAAGCGGAAACTGGCCTGCGCCACCGCGCCAATGGTCAGCACCCCCGCGCCAAAATGGGCGGCCGCGAGGGCCCAGACCGCCAAGGGTGCGCCCAGCAGCCGCACCGTTTTGCCGGGCCCCGGGCCAGCGCGCCGCCACAGATAAGCCAGCGTGCCAAGTGCCATCCAGGTGCCCACGCCCAGGCCCAGCGCCGCTGCAGCGCCGCCGCGAAACGCCAGCCCTAGGCCCAAAGCCAGCACGGCCCCAATCCCGGCCCAAAGCAAAACTTGCACGGCCGCGCGCGCGTCGCCACGTCGCCAGGCCAACAAGGGCCCGAATGGGGCCACAAGGAGCACCAATCCAGCCAACGGGCCGAAGGTGGAGTTGAAGAAGGGGGCCCCGACAGACAGGGCCCTCCCGCTCACCGCCTCCGCCGCCAAGGGATAAAGCGTGCCGATCAGCACAATGCCCGTGCAGATGGCCAGGCCAAAATTGTTGAACGCCAGCGCCCCCTCGCGCGACAGCACAACAAAGCCCGCCGGTGCCGGCAACAACGGAGCCCGCCAGGCAAACAGCGCCAAGGCCCCGCCCACAGCGCCGGCAAACATCGCCAACACGGCCACCCCGCGCGCCGGATCTACCGCAAAGGCGTGCACCGAGCTCAGAACGCCGGAGCGCACGAGGAAGGTGCCGAGCAAAGAGCAGCCAAACCCGGCGATGGCCAGCAACAGCGTCCAGCCCATCATCGATCCGCGCCGCGCTGTGACGATGGCCGAGTGCAGCAAAGCCGTGCCGATTAGCCAAGGCAGAAAGCTGGCATTCTCCACCGGGTCCCAGAACCAGGCCCCGCCCCAGCCCAATTCGTAATAGGCCCAATAGGAGCCAAGCCCGATGCCCAGTGTCAGCGCTGACCAAGCCAGCAAGGCCCACGGCCGGATCGCCTGCGCCACCTCAGGGCCGAAACTGCGCGTCCATAAAGCGCCAACGGCCAGCGAAAAGGGCACGCTCAGGCCGACATAACCGAGATATAGCATGGGGGGGTGGAGCGCGAGCGCGGGATCCTGCAGCAGCGGATTAAGGCCCGCCCCCTCCAAGGGCGCAGCGGCCAAGCGCGCAAACGGATTGGACAACAGCAAGGTATAAGCCGCGGCGGCCAAGGTCACGAGGCCTTGCACACCCAAAGCGGCGCTCCACATCGGGGCCGTCAGCCCACCGCGAAAGCTGGCCAGCGCCAGCCCAGCCAAACTGGAAATCACGCACCACAGCGCCATCGAGCCCTCGTGATGGCCCCAGGTCGCGGCGATTTTGTAAACCATGGGCTTGGCCGAATGCGAATTGGCCGCTACCGCCGCGACCGAAAAATCCGAGCGCGCAAAGCAGATCACCAATAGGACAAAGGCTGAGGCAAAGGCCACACTCGCCACCTGGGCGGCGGCGGCACTGGCGGCAGCGCCATCGGCACGCGCGCCCGCCCGCAGGCCCAACACGGCCTGCACGCACGAAGCCACCAAGCCCAAAGCGAACAAAAAGGCCCCGATCTCCGCGATCATGGCGCCACTTTCGTGGGCCCGCGCCAGACGCCCTTAGCCTGCAGCGCTTTAGCGACTTCCGGCGGCATATAGCTTTCGTCATGCTTGGCGAGCACGCGCTCCGCAACGAAAACCCCGTCCGGGCGCAAACGCCCCTCCGCGACCACGCCTTGGTTTTCACGAAAGAGATCTGGCGGCTCCCCGGCGAAACGCACCTGCGCGCGCGCCGCCCCATCCGTCACCACAAAGATCAGATCGCTGCCCTCCCGCTTGGTGCTGCCCGCTTCCACCAACCCCCCGAGGCGGATCAAGCGGCCCTGCGCCGCGCCCGTGGATAGATCGGACGGCACGTAAAAATACGTCACCGAGCCGCTGAGCCCGCGCAGCGTCAAAAACGCCGCCAAGCTGAGCATGATCGCCCCGATGCCGACACCGATCAAGCGCCTGCCGCGTTTGGTCATGAGCGCGCCGGTGGGGTGGATTTGGGCAGTTTGCGGGCATCGGCCAGCATTTGCGCGATCATGCTTTGGCGGGGATCGTCGCGGGGAAAGCGCGCCTGCGCGCCCTCCCAAAACCGGATGGCATCGAGGCGGCGGCCCTGCTCACTCGCCGCCAGGCCTTGGTAGAACCAGGGCAAGGGATCAGCCGGTGCCAACTCCGCGGCCCGCGCAAACAAATCCAAGGTGGCGGGATGGGCGGGGCCGTTCAGCCGCGCGGAAATGCGGCCAAGCTCCAACATGGCGCGCGGATGGCCCCCATCGCGGCGCAGCACCGCCTCGAAAGCGCGCGCCGCCTCGTTATCTCGATCCAATTCTTCGAGGATCAGGCCGCTATAGAGCCTCGCCTCGATGGAGGCGGGATCTGCCTGGGCCCGGCGCGTCAAGACCGCCAGCAATTCCTCGGGGGTGACAGCCTCCAGGCCGCCGGCCTGCACCCGCGCTTCCAGCGCCGCAACGCGCCCGGCCAAGGCTTGATCTGGCGCGCTGGGGCTGCCTACGGCCATATAGACGCCGAGCACCGCCAGCGCCGCGCCGGCCGCGCCGGCCATTTGCGCGCCCCGATTGTAACCGCCGGCCCGCACATAAGCGCGCGTCACCCACGCGATCGCCGCCGCCGCCAACAGTGCGGACACGCTCAATATCCACACCGCGTGGAGATGCATGGGATTAGCCTAATGCCCTGAACCGAGTTTTCGCCGTGGCAGCGCGGCGCATGGTTGAGGCATCACGCTAGCCCAAAGCCCGGCGCGCCTCAATCGGCGATTGGCAGGCGCAAGCAGGCGCATAGGCCCCCAAGCTCCGAGCGGCCCAACGCCAGCTCCCCACCATAAAGCCGCGCCAGATCATCCACGATGGAAAGACCAAGGCCCTGGCCTGGCGCCGTTTCGTCCAGCCTCTTGCCCCGCTTGAGCGCCTCCACGGCCCCCACCTCGCTGAGGCCCGGGCCATCGTCCTCGACCACAATCTCAAAGCGCTGGCGATTGGCCAACGAGGCGGCACGCACCTTGACCATGCCGCGCCCATATTTGCAGGCATTTTCTAACAGATTACCGGCCATTTCTTCGAGATCTTGGCGCTCCCCGCGAAAGATCAGGCCGGGCTCCGCGTCCACTTGGATTTCCAGATCCTTTTGCCGGCCATAGAGGCGCTCCAGCGTCCTGGCGATATCCTCCAGCACAGGAGGCGCATCACAGCGCGCACCTATGGCCTCCGCGCGCGCCGCCGCCTGCGCCCGGTGCAGGTAATGATCGACATTGCGGGCCATGCCATCGGCCTGGCGGCGCACGAGTTCGGCCAGGCTCCCTGATTCGCCCCGCGATTCGTTTAGCAGCACTGAAATGGGAGTTTTTAGCGCGTGCGCCAGATTGCCGACGTGCGTGCGCGCGCGCTCCACCACCGCGCGGTTGTGATCGAGCAGCGCGTTGAGCTCATCGGTTAACGGAGTGATCTCCATGGGGTATTCGCCCTCGAGGCGGGCACTTTTCCCGCGCCGCACCTGCGCCATGTCGCGGCGCACCTCCTCCAGCGGGGCTAGGCCCACCCGCACCTGGAACCAGACAGCCGTCAACAAGCCCAGCCCCAGCGCCGCCAAAGCCGCCCATAACGTGAAGGAAAACCGCCGGACATCGCGCAGCGCCTCGCTGCGATCGGCGGCCACGAACAAGGCCACCCGGGTGTTGGGCTCCCCCAAGACGATGGCCTGCGCAGCGACGCGCAAGAATTGCCCATCCGGGCCGATGCTCTGGTAATGCACGATCTCACCCGCGCCGCCGGCCAGCTGCGCCAACACTTTGGGCGGCGCCGCCAGCTCGGCATCAAACAGAGACCGCGAGCGCACCGCGATGTCCAAACTCGGGCCGCCAGCTCCCGCGCGCAGCGCCGCGACCTGGAAATAGCGCCCCGAATAAGCCTGCGAAAAGCGAAAATCATTGGGAGGATTGGAGAGGGCCGGCACGCCCCCAGGGACCTGCACGCCGCTCAATAGGCTGTCGAAGACGCTGGCGAGTTCCCGATCCAGAGCCGAAAGCACGCTGCGCTGATAGAGGGAAGAGAGCGCCAGCCCACCGGCACCCAGCGTCACCAGGCTCCAGATGGCGGCGCCCAGGATCAAACGCCCGGCTAAAGAGCGGAACCAGCGGGTCAGCCCGCTGGCCCCTGATTGGGATCGATCAGCCGGTAGCCAAGGCCGCGCTCGGTTGAGATGCGCTCAGAGCCGATCTTGCGACGCAAGCGCCCGATAAACACTTCTATCGTATTGGAATCGCGATCAAAATCTTGATCATAGATGTGCTCGGTAAGCTCCGTGCGCGGCACGACGCGCCCCTGATGGTGCATCAGATAAGCTAGCACTTTATACTCATGGGAGGTCAGCTTGATGGCCTCGCCAGCCACCGAGGCGCGGGAGGCGCGGGTATCGACACGCAAATCCCCACATTCCAGCGCAGACGACGCGTGGCCCGCGGCGCGGCGCATCAAGGCTCGGACGCGCGCCAACAATTCCTCGACGTGAAACGGCTTGGTCAAATAATCATCGGCCCCGGCGTCAAAGCCTTCGACCTTCTCGCTCCAGCGATCACGCGCGGTCAAGATCAGCACCGGAGCGGTGCGCCCCCCGGCGCGCCAGCCCTTCAGCACCGTCACGCCATCGATTTTGGGCAGGCCCAGATCAAGCACGATGGCGTCATAAGGCTCAGTTTCGCCAAGAAAGGCCGCCTCCTCGCCATCGGCGGCCGAATCTACGGCATAGCCCGCCTCCTGCATCGCGCGCACCAATTGGCGGCGCAGATCGGGTTCATCTTCGACGACGAGAACGCGCATGCGTCTACCTCATCACTTCGCCGGTGCGGGCATCGACCTGCACGTCCACCAGCCGGCCATCGCTGGTTTTCCAGCGCACATAGTAAACCGGCGGATCTCCTTGCTGATCAGCATTAACCATCTCGCCGCCATAACGCTGGCGCAACTGCCCCACCACCTCGCCAAGCGGCACCTGGCGCCCCGAGCGCACGCCGTCACGCGGAGAGCTGGGCGCGAGCTGATCGCCGGGCATGCGCCAGCCATCGCGACCCTGCGCCAGAGCTGGGCTGGTAAAGGCCAGCCCCAAGGAGAAAGCGATGATCCCAGCCAATGCCTTGGCCGGCCAGCGCGAAGAAAGGAGCATAGAGGTGTTCAACATGGGATGGTCATAGCACGCACGCTCTGAACCGGCGCTGAACGGCCGCTCATGGGCGATTTGGCACGTAAGCGCGCCCGGACCAATCACGCACAAAGCGTTTCAGCTCCTCGTCGGCGGCTTCGGGCAGCATAAGCAGCAGCCGCACGATCTGATCACCGCTGCCGCCCACGCCCTTGCCTCGCAAGCGCAGCGACATGTTGGTGTTGGCACCGGGCGGCACGGTTAAGGAAACGGGGCCGGCCGGCGTCGGCACCTGAACCTTTGCGCCCTCCACCGCCTCGGTTAGGGAGATGGGTAAATCCATATGGATGTCATCGCCCTCACGGCGAAACACCGGATGGGTGCGTACGGTCAGTTCAACCAAGGCGTCGCCTGAGGGGCCACCTTGCACCCCGGCCCCGCCTTGCCCCTTGAGGCGCAGCACCTGGCCGCTCTCCACGCCCGGCGGGATGGCCACATCCAGCGCCCGCCCCTCCGAGAATTGCACCCTGCGCCGCGCGCCGTTCACCGCATCGAGAAATTCGACATCCAGGGTGAAGCGAATATCGCGCCCGCGCATGCGGGCAAAGCCGCGCGACTGGGACGATCCGAACAAATCCGAGAAGATATCTCCCAAATCGAAAGCGCTTTCGGCGGCTCCGGTATTGGCCTGGCCTGAATAACCCCGCGCGGCCCCGCCGGGTCGAAACCCATAGCCGGCATTGCGCTCATGCCCTTCGGCATCGATCTCCCCACGGTCAAAGCGGGCTTTGCTATCGGAATCGCTGAGCAGGTTGAAGGCGGCGGTGGCGCGCTTGAAGCGCTCCTCGGCCGCGCGATCATTTGGGCGCACGTCAGGGTGCAGCTCTTTTGCGAGCGCTCGGTAGGCGCGGCGGATGTCATCCGCACTTGCGCTGCGGCTAACGCCCAAGGCTGCGTAGGGATCCCAGGTCACACTCGATCCGCGTTGCTTTCTCGCCGACAGGTAGGCTGATCGGCGTCGAATGCAAACATTATATCCCAATCTTCGATTCGGTGCGCGCCCCTGCACCATATTGTCGTGAAACCTGTGCCACGCGCACCACAATCTCGCCCGAAGTGCCATCTGCGAGCTGATCCGTGCGCGTATAGACGGCAAAGGGCGCATTGGCGGTGATCCGCCGAACGATGGTCTCCGCGCGCACGATCTCGATGTCATAGGTTTCGGCTTCTTCCCCAAGCGGGATATCCGCCCCCACCCAGGAATCGAACGCTAGCCGCGCTTGGCGGATCCAACGGATCTCGACATCCTGGTTTGCGGCGCGCGCGAGGCGCAGGTGCACCGGCGCGAAGGGCCGCCCCCAGCGATCGGGCAAGGCCGCGCTCAGATTGGTGAGCCGGGACGCGCCGCCCGGGTCGCCCCAGCGAAACTCCCATTGCAGCACCGCACCAATTTCTTCCGGGGCCAGTTCCACCCGCGCCAAACGATCATCGAGCATGACCAAGCTGGCACCGGCGGGCGTCGGATTGCCCATGGCATCGCCAGTGCCCAATTGCCCGCGCAGAAAGCCGCTCATGCGCCAACGTCCTGGTCCGAGCAACACCACTTCGCGCACCTGCAGGATTTCGAGCCTGCCGCCCGGCGTCAGCAGCGCCAAACGGTTGGCACCATCGAGCCAAGCAGCTTGCGAGACGCTGGCCGGTGCCTCACCGAAAAACTGCGCCTCCACCACATTGCCATCATCCAAGCGCCCCAGCGGCCCGGGATAGAGATCCCCAAGCAAGCGCCCAATACTGGCGGGCCGCGTGATCTCTCCGCGTGGGCGGCGCGCATTGGCATCGATTCCGGCCGAGATCGCCAAAGCCCCGCCCCATGGTTGGGCGAATGCGGCCGCCAGCGGGCGCGCATCCGCGTCTTCGCCCGGCAAAGGTGGCGCAGAAAACACCAAAGCATGCGGCGCAGGGATGGGAGAAGCCGGGGCCGGGGCCGGCATCACCCCCACGTGGGGCACAAAGCCGAAGGCGGGAAAAGAACGGCGCAGCATCAAGACGCGCTCGGCACCATCCTCCACACGCTCAATGAGATAGCTTTCACCAAGGAAGCGCAGGCGATCCCCCGGCTCCAGCGCCAAATCGCCTGGCGCCAGACGCACCCGCGCACGGCTGCGCCCCTCTAGCGCGATGGCCAACTGGCGCTCCGCGAGCTGGCGGGCCCTGCCGGGCGCAAGCACCAAAGGGGCCTGCACTTGGCGCACTTCCACCGCGCTGGCTTCACCGGAAATCGCAGAAACCACACCCACTCGATAATCCTGCTCGGCATCGATGAAGGCCAGCTTGATTTCCGCCAAGGGGGCTGCCCCGTCGTCGCGCTCGATCACAGGGGCCTCGATCCAGCGTTCCGCGGAAAGCTCGATTGGGCTCGCCAGATCATGCTGGAACACCAGCGCACCATCGCGCTCCGCCGCGCGGAAGTCATGCGCGTCCAACAGCGGGCTGAGCGCCTCGCGGGCCGTTACCGGCCCATCGACCACATAGCCCGAAACCACGCCCCGCAAGCCGCTGACATCCACCTCGCTCAAGCCAGCACGGCGGCACAAATCCTGGGTCACGCCGGCGAGATCGGCTGTGCCGGCCCGCCCATTGAGCCAGTGTCCGCGCCGCCATGAGGCCCCATCCGCCCACACGTCGCTGCGCGCCGGAAAAGCCGGGAAGGGGCGGGCGTCCCAGGCCCAGATATGCGTGCCCTCCGCAGCCAGCATGGGCCCGCCATAGACGCTGGAGATAGGATTGCGCCCAGCTTCAACTCGCCAGTATTCCAGATACGCCTCCAGCGCGCGCCGCTGGATGACATCGTCGGGCTCCCCGTTGGAGGCATAAGGGATGGCGCTTTCCGCGCTTTTGGGATCGAAAAACACGTTGGGCGCATTCGCGCCCTTGTCGATCGCCGGGCACCCCAGCTCCACCAGCCAGATCGGCTTGCTTTGCGCGATCCAGGCGGTTGGCGTGGGTGCCGCCACCCCGGCCACGCGCTCAAAATGGCGATTGCTCCACCAGGCGCGGATATCCTTGGGGCGGAATACCCATGGCTGATTGTAGGCACCATCGCGGATCGGGCTGCGGCTTTGCGCCGCGCGCGCCGCGTCATCGGCATAATACCACTCGAACTGCTCCCCACCTTCAATATTGCGGGTGAGATAGCCCCCGTCACGGCCATCGTGGGAAAAAGCGGCATCGGCATGGCCTTCGCCATCGCGCCAATCGGCCAAAGGCGGATACCAATCCACGCCCACCATGTCGATATTGGCATCGGCCCATAACGGATCGAGGTGGAAGCGCACGTCGCCGGAGCCGTCGGCCGGCTGGTGCCCGAAATACTCGCTCCAATCGGCGGCATAGGTCAGTTTGCTCTGGGGCCCGAGCACGGCGCGGCAATCAGCCGCCAGCGCGCGCAGCTGCGCCACCGCTGGATAGGCCCCGTTTGCGCCGCGCGCAGTGGTCAGGCCACGCAGTTCCGAGGCCAGGATGAAGCTATCGACCCCGCCGGCCTGCTGCGCCAACAGCGCATAATGGCGGATGAAGCGGCGCAGACCCCAAGCGCCTTGGAAACACGCCTGGATTTGCGCATCCGCCGCGGTAGTCCCATCCGGGGAGCCTGCCACACCCGGCGCCCGGGAAAGCGTGATGCGCCCGCGCCAGGGATAGGCTGCTTGCTCGGCTCCGCCATACGGATCGGGCAAGCCATTGCCTGGAGCGATATCCATGAACACGAAGGGATAAAGCCCGACGCGCAAGCCGCGGCGCTTCAATTCCTGGATGGTTTGCAAGATGGTTTCGTCGCTTGGCGTGCCGCCATAAGCGGGGCCTCCAGCGATCAGGCTGACGATGGCCGCCCCTTCACGGCTCACGCCATTCACCTGCCAGCGCAGCGGTGTGGTCTCGCGCCGCCCCGGCTCCACCTTGGGGCGAAACGTGCATTCCCCGCAGCGCAAGTCAGAGCCGAACCAGCCAACAACGAGCAGGATGGATTCGCAGGCCGGCAGATCGGTCTGCAATTGATCCAGTGAAACCAGCAAATTTGCGCGCCCCAACTCGGCGTGCTCATTCTCGACTGCCTCGATGCCTGGATCGAGCTGGCGGCGCACCGGCCGGTCCGCATAGGCGAACTCGCCCGCCCCCGGGATCAAGCAGACCCCGCGCGTCAGCCGCTCGAGGGCAGGTGCCCCCTCGCCCAGCGCCCCGCGCACGACTTCAAAGGAAAGTTGCGGCAGGGTAGCGCCAAAATCATCGAGCGCGAAATCCTCAAACACCAGATATGCAACGCCGCGATACGCGGGCGCACTGGTGCCCAGCGCTGCCTCGATCAAAGGATCGGGCAATTGCTCTTCCGTCCCGCCATGCAAACGCCAAGTTACGCCCGCTTGCTCCAGCGGGCGGCCATTGGCCCAAATGCGTGCCACCCGCGCGACCACGCCTTCGCACAACGCCACGGCGAAAGACACGGTATAGCGCACGCCCCCGCCCCGCCCTGCCAGCGCACCCTTGCCACCGCGCGCTTGGCGCTCTCGAAAGGGTGCCGCCCAGATCAGCTGACCAGCAATGCGCACGCGGCCATAGATTATCGGCAGCGGCGCGCCTTCGCTGGAGCCCTGCAGCTGCAATTCCGCCAAGCGCGGACCTGCACCGCCGCGCGCGCCCGTTAGGCGCTGATCGATGGCCCGCCCCAAGGCAGATCCCGCGGCTTGACCCAGCGCCTGGCCGAGTTGGCTCAATGCGGCCGGTGCCAGCCGGGTGCCTATTTGTTGGCCGATTTCAGAAAATATCAGCTGGGCCACGATCTGCTCCTGGAAACGCAAACACACCGGCCAGACGATCGCGCCACCAGCGCGCGAAGCGGCTTTCCACCACCGCGCGCCCCCAATAAGCGTGGATCAGCGTGTCGCTTTCGGTGAAGATGGCGCAGTGCTTTGCTGGTGCATCGTGTGCCATGCGAAACAGCAGCACATCGCCGGGTGCGGGATCGGCTGTCGCGGCGTGCAGCCAGCGCTGCGCTGCCTCAAAAAGCTGCTCGCCCCCGCCGCGCTCGGCCCAATCGGGGGTATAAGGGCCGGGTGCTTGCGGCTCGGCTCCCAACAAGGCGCGCCAAACCCCGCGCACAAGGCCTAGGCAATCGCAGCCCGCGCCCTTGGCGCTGGCCTGGTGAACATAAGGCGTGCCGATCCATGCCCGCGCTTCACGCACGATCGCGGCACGCAGGCTAACGCGCGTCAGGCTGTGCAGCGTCATGGCGCGCCCCCAATCGTGCCACCAGGCCCCGCGATCACTGCGTCAGGGCCCGGCATGTCGGGAAATCCGCGAAAATTCAGCACGTTCGCGAAACGATCCCGGCAGGTAAGCAGGGTTTTGTCGCAGCCGATGACGATGTCAAAGCTCTGGCCCAGGTCAAGGCGCGAGGGTGCGGCTGTGAGCTCCAGGAACACCGAGGCTTCGCGGCGATGCACCGCAACGCGGCTGGTTTCACCGAAGCTCCAGCGGAGCAAGCCGTGGGTGAGAAAGCCCTCTGGCGCGGCCTCCAGCCCGCTGGCCCGGAAAGCCCGCGCCGTTACGCGCTGCGTCACCAATCCAGCAAAGCGTCGGCCTGGCGCGGATAGATCAACGCGGCAACGGGCATCGCCCAATTCCGCGTCGCAGGCCCGCGCAAAAACCCTACCCACCGGCGCGTTGAGCGCCGCCTGCAGTCCGCGCAATTCACCGGTGAATCCTTCAGGCCCGAAGCGCACCTCGCCAATCCGCCCGGCAAAAACATGCACGCGCTGGTCAGGCGCGTGCCAATTGCACCGCCACACGTCGCAGCGCGCGCCGTCCCACAGCCCGGCGGCGAGATCGTCCTGGGTGATCGCGTCAGCGCTCAATACGCCCTGCACTGCGCCAGAATCCACCGCCAAGCCAATGGCCTTTTCAATCTGCCCTGCCTCCAGGCCAGCGCCCGCCTCGAACACCTCCTCTCCGACGCGCAAGGAGGCGTCATGATCGGTAAAGCCAAAGCGCGCGCCATCGCGCCGTTGAAACCGCCACAAATGGGCAAGGGTCGTGACCTCACCGGCCAAATGCGCCGCCAAGGCCGGGGAAAGCGTGCGCATGTCAGACCAAAATCTCGATGAGGGGAACAGCAACCGCCCGCCCCGCCGCGAAGGCATCGAAAGACAGCTCAAGGCGGTCGGTATCGAACCGCACCGGCGTATCGAAGGCGAAGCCGCAGGTGATGGCGCTGCCTGCAGCCGGCGCTTGCGTCAGCGTTAGTGTCCCGGTGCGAGCATCGAGGCTAAAGCCCTGAATTTCCTGACCTGCTATGGCCACGCGTGCACTGCCCGCCACCGGCTTGCCGATAGGGCGCGCATAAGCGCTATCGCCGCTGCCATAAGTTTTTTGCAAGGCAAAGACCCGGGTTTGGCCATCGCCAAAACCCAAAGACTGATCAAACGCGCTTGGTGCGCGCGAAGGCGGGCCAGAGCGCCAATCGCTCGGATCGCGAAAGCGAAACCCGAACAAACGCCCGCGCCGAGCTTCGAAAAAGGCGATCAGCACGTGCAGATCGTCCAAGCTGCGCACGGCACCAGCAAGATCATAGCGGCGACGCGAATGGCACCAGGGCGTGTTGCGCTGCTCGCGGCCAGAACCCAACGTCACCACGTCGGTGCGCCGCGTCGGCCCGCCGCTGGCCCCGAGGGCCAAAGCCAAAGGCAGCGATTCTTCATGAAATGTGCTCATAGATTGCGCCTCCCATACGCCACCGCGCGCGCCAACGCCGCGGCGATCTGGCCCTGATCACGCCGGAAGGATTGCGCGTCAGCCGGGCCGGAGAAATTGAGGTTGATGACCATGCCACCCGCGCCGATGGGGCTGATGGCACCCGCAGCGTTTGGCGTGAACAATTCGGGGCCGCGCTCCCCCACCAAAAAGGCACCACCAGGGGCAACTCCCCCGCCCGCTGCGCGCGCACCAAAAAAAGGCAGTTTTTGGAGGGCACCGCCAAGGCTTCGCCCCAAGCCACCGTCAAACACGGAATTGATCGCCAGCTTGGCCAATTCCTGCACCGCCGTGCGGGCGAGTTGCCGGAAAGACAATTCCCCGGTGCGGGCCGCTCGTGAAAGCGATGCCGCTATCCGCGCGCCCGTTCGGTCAAAAGCCTGCGCCAATTCATCGGCCGCGCCGCGCGCGGGGCCGCTGGCCAGCCCCGACAAGGCGCGCTCCGCCTCGTTCAGAGCGTCTAGGCTGCGTCGATCAGAATCGGCCATGGTCATGATCCGGAAAACGGCGCGCCAGCGCCTCAAATTCGATGCGGCGCATGGGCTGCACCTGCTGGGTCTGGTGTGCCTGGGTCAGCCAGCGCCATTCGCGCAGGCTCAAGCGCCAAAAGTCTCGCGGCAGGAGGCCAAGCTGGAGAGCAACGCGCAGCCACGCCCCCCAATCGGTGCCGCTCATGCAAAGGCCAGCCGGAACGCCTCGTCGATGGCCAGTGCGGCATCCTGCACATCGATGGCGCTGCGGGCGAGATCGGCGGGGCTGAGGTCATGGCCCGCGCCGCTGAGCAAAGCCGCCAACACGATCAGGCTGTCGCCAGCGGAAAGCCGCTCCAGGCGCTGGGCGAGGTCTTCCAGCGAAATGACATCGAACGCGGCTTCCAGCTGCGCCAACGCCCCAAGCGTCAAGCAAAGCGTGTGGGCTTGCCCATCAATCATGAGGCGCACCTCGCCGCGCGCGGCATTCGCCGCGCCTTTCAGCGGGGCGCTCATAGGGCAGTAAAGGCGATGGCGCCTGCAGAAGACAGCGTCATGGAAAACGCCGCCTCGCCATCGTGATCGCCGGAATAATCGAGCGCCTCGACCAGGAATTTCCCATCCAGATTACCGAAATCGGGCAAAACCAGGCGAAACTCCGCAACACTTTGCGTGAAAAACGCTTGGCGCAGCAAAGCATCAGAAGCGGCGTCCTTAAAGACTCCGGCCCCGGTAATACTGGCGGATTTGACGCCCGCGCCGGCCAGCAGCTCGCGCCAGCCATCGGGGCTATCGGCGCTGGTTGCATCCACCGCCCGCGCATTGAGGGAAATGCTCTTGGCGCGAATGCCCGCCAAGGTGACATACCCTCCAACCGCCGGATCCATGATCCGAATGAGCACGTCGCGGCCTTTTTGACCGGCCATGGGACCCTCCATCTGTTCAGAGTGATTCCGTGAGCGCGCGCAGGCGCAGCACGCCATGAAAACTGCGCCCGTCTCCCGAGCGAAACACGTCGACAAATCCGACAAGCAGCAGTACGAGCCGGCGCCCGATCACGGCGATGGACCGATCGTGTACAGCGGCGCGCACCGCGGCGATGATGTCCAAGGCCTCGGCTTTGCCGCCATTGCGTGACCAGACGTGCAACGTGAGCGCATGATCGAGGCTCGGCATTTGCGCGGCATCGGCCGGGCGCGATTGCACGTCCCCCAAGGTGACGAAGGGGTAGATGGGCTCGGTAGGCTGCTCATCGAAAACCCGCGCTGGCCTGCCAAGCAAAGCTGTGCAGCCGGCATCGGTCTCGATGGCCACGCGCAATGCCTGCGCCAAGGCCCTTTCGGGAGATGGCGTCATGGCGCGTCCTCCACGCATTCGATCTCGACAAGCCCAGCGCGCGGCGGGCGCGCCAGCAGGCTCAACACCGTAAAGCTTTGTGCGCCCAACGTGACGCGCCAACCCGGTGCCAACGCGATCGGCACGCGCATGGTCAAACGGACGCGCGCGCGGCCTTGACCCAGATACGGCTCCCCGGCGCTGCTGATGCCAGCAGGATCCAGCTTGGCCCAGGCAAAGCCAATGGGCTCAAAACCTTGCGGCGCGCCAAGATCATCAACCGCCGCGG
The DNA here is from genome assembly GCA_021731965.1 of Hyphomonadaceae bacterium. Classification (GTDB taxonomy): domain Bacteria; phylum Pseudomonadota; class Alphaproteobacteria; order Caulobacterales; family Aquidulcibacteraceae. The sequence continues at coordinate 16,962 of JAKFWI010000073.1, forward strand.
ATGGTCGCGCCAATTCCACGCGCGTGTCGAGCATACCGGCGGTCACGGCGCTCATAGCCGCGGCCCCCAGAATGCATTCAACGCACCACCGGCCTGGGGCAGCTGCACGGGTTGATCGCGCTGATCATAGGCCCGCGCCACCATGGCCAGGATCACATCACGCAGGCTCTGATCAACATCGCCTGCCTGGCCATAACCTGCGCGGTAATCCACGATGAGGGCATGGTTTGGCGGCATTGCCGCCAGCTCAATGCGGGCCGGATCGGCCTGCGTGCTGAGCACCGTGAGCGGTGCGCCGTTTGCGGTAACCGCAATAAGCTGTGCCAGCGGCGCATACGCCAGCGAAATAAAGCGCCCGCTTTGGCTTGGCGGAGCAAGGGTTTGCCGCACCGTGCGGCTGATCAAGGCGCGCCCGAGGCTGCGCTCCAAGGTTTCGCGGGAGGCGGCAATCAGCGCGCCGATGAGGCTGTCTTCCGCGTCGTGCTCGACGCGCAAGCGCAGTTTGGCCTCGGTGAGCGAGACAGGCTCACCCACCGGGCCATCCAGGATTTCGATCCGCACTCGTCAGCTCACCGCAAACTTCAGCAGCTTGATGGCATCGAAGTTTTGCACACCGCCGCCCACGCGCTTGGTGACGTAAAACAGCACAAAGGGCTTGGCGGAGAAAGGATCACGCAGCACCCGCACCCCAGCGCGATCGACGATCAAATAGCCGCGCTGGAAATCGCCAAAGGCGATGGCGAAGGCGTCGGGCGCGATGTCGGGCATCTCCTCGATTTCCGTGACGGGATAGCCAAGAATGCTGGAGCCCGCGCCCCCATCGGTTGGAGACCAGATGTAATTGCCTGCACCATCCTTCAGCTTGCGCAGCGCCGAAAGGGTTTTGCGGTTCAGCACGAAGCGGCCGTTTTGGCGAAACTGCGCCTTGGGGGCGTAAGTGAGATCGATCAGCCGATCCACGGGATTGGCCGCCGCGAATGCCCCCGCCGCGCCAGAGGCGATATAGCCGATTTGGTCCCAGCTATGGTTGGCATCCGCCACATTGGGATAGGCCAAAAACCCTTTGGGTTTATTAACACCGTCGCCGGTCAAGAAGGCGGTGCGCTCTTGCGCGGCAAAGGCCTCCTCAACCTCTGCCGCGATCCAATCTTCGATATTGACAAAGGCATCGTCCAGCAGGGTTTGCGTCGCGGCCAGATTGGCAAATAGCTCCGCCGTCGGGAAATCCAGCAGCGCCAAAGTCGGCGAGGCGGTCTGGGCCCGCGCCCCGGTTTCTGCCACCCAGCCCGTGCCTGCGGCACTGATGCTGATCGGCTTTTTGTAGACATTGGCCCCCGTGGTGCGCACTGCCGCGATGGTGCGCAGCGGCGAGGCGGCCCGCAGGCGCATTTCGATCAACCGATCGAGCTCCGGCGGGGCAACATAGCCGCCATCCGCGCCGCTGCCAACGGAAAGCGATTTGCTCTCCAGCCGCTGCAGGCCGGTTTCGTCGCCGCGGCGCAGATACGCGCCCCACACCGATTTGTGCTCGGACAAAGCGGGCGCCTCTGGTGCCAGCACCGGCCGGCGTTGCTGCAGGGCCATGCGCTCGATCGCGGCTTTCTGCTCTTGCATAGCGCGCTCGATGCGATCGATCTTTTCTTCGATCAACGCATCCACGCTGCCCGCTTCGATCGCCGCCAGGCGCTCATCATTGGCTTGTTTGAAAGCTTCGAAGGCGCGCGCGTTCGCCTCCGCACCGCGAAGCGGCGCAGCCATTTTGGTTTCTTTACTCACTATTTGCTCCGTCAGATGAGGGCGGGAATCGCCCGGATTAGCCGCGCCTGCGGCAACATGGGCGTATCGACGAGCGACACTTCCCAAAGATGGATCGCCAAAAGATCGCGCCCGCCATCGGCGCGTGGGCGCCAATCGGTCAACGTGAAGCCGATGGACAAGCCATCGAGGCCCCGCGCCAGCCGGGCCCGCGCCTGGCCCGCCGCGCGCCGATCCGGGCGCACCGCGCCGCACACCAACAGGCCGCGCGCGTCTTCGCGCACTTCGGTCCAGACCCCCGCAAGGCGCTGCGGATCATGATCCAGCAGCATGGGCAAAGCCCCACGCTCCTCTAGGCCGCGGCGGAAGGCCCCGGCAAAAACCACATCACCCATCTGGTCCGGCACGCCGAACAAAGAGGCATAGCCCCATAGCGGCAGGTCATCGCCCGCGCGCGCATCAGGGCTTGGCATCGAGCCGCCTTTCAATCCGATCCAGGCTGGCGCGCGCGTCGGTCAATTGCGCCTCCATGGTGGCAATGCGTTCAGCAAGCGTGCTTTCAGCTTCGAGGCGGCGCTCGACCATGCGCAGGCGCGCGCTGGCATCGCCCGTCCAGACGAACACCGCGGCGGTTTCCAGCACCAAGGCCAGCAGCAGCGCCCAGCCGATTTTCGGATCAAAACTCATGGCGAATCTCCGATCCCGGCCATCCGGCGTTTTTCATCTGGGCGCAGGAAATCCGCAGCGCTCAGGCGGGCCCAAAGCGCGTCGCGCTCCACCCCCAAGCCGGGCGTGGCATCGAGATCGAGGCTGACCTGCGCCGGGCCGGCTTGTGGCCACGCCGTGCCGAGCCAGGCTTCCAGCGCCCGCGCGGTCTTGAGTGCCAGCGGCAAGGCGGTCTGGCGCAGCAAGGCCAGATTGGCCTCTTTGTAATTGGCGAAGGTGTTGTCCCCCGGGATGCCGAGCAGCATGGGCGGCACCCCAAAGGCCAAAGCGATTTCACGCGCGGCGGCGTGGCGGGCCTCGATGAAATCCATATCCGTCGGGCTTAGGCTCATCGGTTTCCAATCGAGCCCGCCCTCCAGCAACAATGGGCGCCCGGCATTGGCGGCCCCGGCATGGGCGTTTTCCAATTCGGCTTTCAACCGATCGAATTGTTCCAAGCTGAGGCGCTCCGCGCCCGCAACGCCGGAATAGACCAGCGCCCCGGATGGCCGCGCCGCATTGTCGATCAGGGCTTTGTTCCAAGCCGCCCCCGCATTGTGGATGTCGATAGCGAAGGCCGCCGCCTGCATGGGCGACTGCCCATACCAATCATCGGCTGGATGAAAGAGTTTGAGATGCAAAATCGGCGCGCGCTGGGTGAAGGGATCGCGCTCAAAGCGGGTGACGCTATTGCCGGCGCGATGCTCCCAGCCGATGGGCCAGCCCCGCGGGCCGGCGATGACGCTGACGCGATCAGGGCGCAGCACGTAAAGCTCCCGCGGGGGGCCATCGTCAAAGCTGACCGCCTCCAAATAGGCGTTTCCCGCCACCTGAAGATGGCCGTAAAACGCCTCGATCAGCTCCAGCTGCGTCTGTTCGGGGTTTGGCTTGGCCAATAGCTGCGCAAGCGGATGGTCATCGGGGCTGATGCGCAAGGGCGCAGCGGCGGCGGCCTCCGCGATCAAACGCACGCAGCGATAGACCACGGCATTGGCCCCATAGCCCTCACGGGCAAAGGCGGCACTGTCGCGCAGCGGCCAGCTCGGCTGGCCAAGCCCGTGCCAAGCCAGCACGCGCCCATCGCTTTTCGCCTCCGTACGGGGGCGCGGTTTGAGCCAATCAAACATTGCGTTTCCTTTGTCAGATCGAACGAATGCGCGGGTCTGGACCCGGTTCGAGCAGCAGATCCGCAAGCGCCCACACGAGCGCGTCGAGGCGGTCCGGGCTGGCGGCGAAATCGCGCGCGCCAAAACTGCACATCTCATCTTCCAGCTGCGGGAAGCTGCCCAAATGCGCGACGCGCCCCTGGGCGTAGAGTGCCTGGATGGGGGCGGCGCGATCCCGCTTGCTCAGCCGCGCATGCACGAGGCGCACAGGTGTGGTGGCCCCCGCGGCGTGCAACACGCTGCGCACCAATTCACCGCCCTGATTGGCCTCTGCCACGATGGCGGCGCCGCCCAGCTTTTGCGCCAATTGCACGGCCCGGCGGGCCCATTGCTCCGGGCGCAAGCCCTGGATACTGGCATCCGCCAACACAAGGGCTTTGCGCAGGGTGCCTTCGCTAAAGGCACCGGCCGCCACGATACCGCAGGCATCAGCTTGCGGCCCCGCGGTCACCGGCGGATCAAGGCCGATAACGATCCGCTCCAAAGGCGGGGTGTGTCCAACCCGGACAGCCTCCAGATCGCTGCGCTGCCACAGCGCCCCGACCGGATCATCGATCAATTCACCGTCCAATTCCTGGCGGCCGAATGCGCCGCCGCCCCAGCGTGCCTGCGCCTGCGCCACGAAACCCGGTGCCAGATGCACCAGATTGCGCCGCATGGCGGCCTTGGTGATCTGCGCGCCCGGCTCCGCCAGCAATTGCTTTAAGGCGTTGATCGGCCGCGGGGTGGTCGTCACCATCAATTGCGGGGCATCGCCCAGCCGCAGCCCAAGGCGCAGTGTGGCCAGCGCCTCGGGGTAAGACCAAGCGGCGAACTCATCGGCCCAGGCGGTGTCAAACTGCGGCCCGCGCAGCCGGTCGGGCTGCTCTGCCGAGAAGGCGTAACCAACGGCACCGTTGGGCCAAACCACGCGGGCCCGGGCGGGCTCAAACTGCGCGCCGCTGATTTTTGCCAGCCCCGAGGGGCCCTCAACCATAACCTCTCGCACATCGCGGTGCGTTGCGCCCACCAGCGCGACGCGCTGGCTTTCGCCCCGCTCAATGCGCCGGCGTACCCATTCGGCACCCGCCCGGGTTTTGCCTGCCCCGCGCCCGCCCAGAAACACCCAGGTGCTCCATGGCCCGGCAGGGGGCATTTGCTCCGCTCGCGCCTGCAATTCCCAAAGGCCAAGCAGGCGGCGAATGTCGGCGGGCGTCAATTGCGGGGCCTGATCGCTGCCCGGCAAGACCTGCGGGGAAGAAGCAATCGCTTTTCTGGGCATGCCCAAACCTAAGGCATTGGCTGCCTCGGTCGGAAAAATCGACGCACGTAGATGTTGAGCGTTGACCTTTGCTGCGGCAAACTGGCCTATAGCGCCGCCGCCATCCCGCACCCAGTGGGGCGCGCGCACGCAATGGGAAAGCCCAGCCGTTGGAGCGAAAACTTGGCCTCATGATCGCGAAAGCCGCTGGCCGGCTGCGCGATCTTGTTGTCCGCGCACTGCGCCGCGGCCGCGCTTTGGCAGCAGAGCGCAGCAGCAGGACGCTGGCGGCCATCGCCGCGCTGGGCTGGGCCATCGGCGCGGTTGGCGTGTTGGCCTTTGCGGTGAGCATTTTTGTTGGCCTGCCTGGGGTTTCCAACGCCGAATCGCTCTGGGCGCTCAATCGCCAACGCGGCGTCACCTTCGTGGACGCGACCGGCACCGTCATTGGCGTGCGCGGGCCTTCCTATGGCCGGCGCGTGACTATTGCCGAATTGCCCAGTTTCGTCCCCGCCGCCTTCTTGGCTATCGAAGATCAACGGTTTTATCGTCATGACGGCGTGGATGAACAGGCGCTGGCGCGCGCCGCGGCCGTCAATTTCACCTCGGGGGCCACCGTGCAGGGCGGCTCCACGATCACGCAGCAATTGGTCAAAAACCTGTTTTTGACGCCTGACCGCACCTTGCGGCGCAAGCTGCAGGAAATCATTCTGGCCCGCCGGGTGGAACGCAAGCTCGAGAAAAATGAAATCCTCGAGCTCTATCTCAACCGCGTCTATTTGGGCGAAAACGCGTTTGGCGTGGATGCAGCAGCCAGGCGCTATTTTGGCAAACCCGCCACCCAGTTGAAGCTGGAAGAGGCGGCCATGCTGGCCGGCCTGCCCAAGGCCCCTTCGAGCTATGCTCCTTCGCAGAACTTTGAGCGCGCCAAGGCCCGCCAATTGGTGGTGCTGCGCACCATGCGCGAAGGCCGGGTCATCACCCGCCAGGAAAGCGAAACCGCTGCGGCAGCGCCTATCCGGGTGCAAAAGCGCAGGCCCGAAGATGCCGGCCTTGGCTATGTCTTTGACGCGGCGATGGAAGAGGCCCGAGGCCGCGCCCTGGATCTACCCGCCGATCTGATGGTGCAGATCACCATTGATCAAAAGGCCCAGCGCGCCGCCGCCGATGCGGTAACCAGCCAATTGGGTAAGCGCGCCAAGGCCAAAAACCCTCTTCAGGCCGCACTGGTCAGCATGGATGAGAGCGGGGCCATTCGGGCTTTGGTCGGCGGGGCCGATTACCAAGCCAGCAAATTCAACCGCGTCACCCAGGCCAAGCGCCAGCCCGGCTCCTCGTTCAAGCTCTTTGTATTCGCGGCGGCCATGGAAGCGGGCCTGACCCCCGAAACCGTGCGCGTGGATGGCCCCGTCACCATTCGTGGCTGGAGCCCAGGCAATTATCACCAATCCTATGAGGGGGCGGTCACGCTCAGCACCGCCTTCGCTAAATCCCTCAATACCGTGGCCGCGCAGGTGGCCGAGGATATCGGCCAGGAACGCGTCGTCACCTTCGCGCACCGGTTGGGCCTGCATTCAAAAATGCAGCCCGTGCCAGCCATTGCCTTGGGAGTAACCGAAGCCACCCCGCTGGAAATGACCACGGCCTTTGCCGTATTCATGCGCGGCGGAGAGCTGGTGCCGGCCTTTCTGGTGCAACGCCTCTCCGATTCGCGCGGGCAAATTGCCTATGAGCATGAGGCCGAGCCGGCCGTGCGCGTGGTCGATCCAAGTGTGGTGCTGGCCATGAATTCCATGCTATCGCGCGTGGTGCAGGCCGGGACGGGCACCCATGCACGCATTGCGGGCTATGAAGCCGCCGGCAAAACCGGCACCAGCCAGGAATACCGGGATGCCTGGTTCATCGGCTTTACCAGTCAATACACCACAGGCGTTTGGGTGGGCCATGACGATTTCAAGCCAACGGCCAATATCACTGGCGGCACCATTCCGGCGGGGATTTGGGCGCAATACATGACCAAGGCGCAAAACGGCCAACCCAGCATGCCGATTCCGCGCGCAGACGATACCCTGTCCGCCGATCGCGGCGCCGAGGCGGACCGCTTCCAATCCGCTTTGAGCAGGGCCCTGCGAGGCAATGCCACGTGAGCAACGCACGTTCCCGCACCAATGCAGCGTCACCAACCTGCGCTGGGCCGTCCTAAGCCATGCCCGGGCCCATCCTCGCGCAGCTGAAAGATGTTCGCCTGACGCTGGGCAAGGATGCCCTGTTCTCGGGTGTGGATCTTTCCATCAGCAAGGGCGATCGCGCCTGCCTGGTCGGTGCCAACGGTGCCGGCAAATCCACGCTGCTGCGTCTGCTGGCGGGGATCATCGTGGCCGATTCCGGCGAGCGGGCCTTGATGCAAGGCGTGCGCATCGCGGCCGTTGAGCAAGAGCCCGATCTCGCCCCCTTCGCGGATCTGCGTGCCTTCGCCGCCTGCCCCTTCGGCCGGGACGAGCCGGCCCCCGATTACCGTGCCGAGGCGGAATTGCAGGCCCTGCAGCTTGATCCCGATCGCTCTCCGCAAGGGCTGTCGGGCGGGGAGATAAGGCGCGCCTCGATCGCGCGCGCGGTGGCCAATGATCCCGATCTGCTGCTGCTGGACGAGCCGACCAATCACCTCGATATCGCGGCCATCGAGGCCTTGGAGCAGCGGCTGCTGGCCTGGCGCGGCGGGCTGTTGATCATCAGCCATGATCGCCGGTTTTTGGAAAACGTCTCGACATCCTGCTTTTGGCTGCGCCACGGCCGGGTGCTGCACCACCCCAAAGGCTTCGTGGCCTTTGAGCCTTGGGCCGAGGCGGTCGAACTTGAAGATGCCCGCACGCTGTCACGCCTGCAAACTCAGCTCAAGGACGAAGAACGCTGGCTGGCCCGCGGTGTCACGGCGCGCCGCTCGCGCAATGAAGGGCGCCGGCGCAAGCTGATGGCCATGCGCACTGAACAAGCTCAGCGCAGCCAGCTGGCGCGCGCCAACAAAGCCGATATCCTCGCCGAAACCTCGGCGGAGTCCGGCCGGCTGGCGATTGAGGTCAAAGGCCTGTCCAAAGGCTGGCCGGGCCAAGCCAAACTGGTGGACAATCTGTCTTTGCGGGTCATGCGCGGGGACAGAGTGGGCGTGATCGGGCCGAATGGCTGCGGCAAAACCACCTTGTTGGACCTGTTGCTCCGCCGCGAGAGCCCCGATCAAGGCAGCGTGCGCCACGGGCCCAATCTGGAGATCGCCTATTCCGATCAGCGCCGCGCGCTGCTGGATCCGAACCGGACGATCTGGGAGACCTTGGCCCCCAATGGCGGCGATAGCGCCATGGTGCGCGGCTCTCCGCGCCATGTAGCGGCTTACGCCAAGGATTTCCTGTTCACCCCGGCCCAGCTGCGCCAGCCGGTGCGGGCCCTCTCGGGCGGGGAGCGTAATCGTTTGGCGCTGGCCGTGACCTTGGCGCAGCCCTGCAGCCTCCTGGTTTTGGATGAACCCACCAATGACCTGGATATGGAAACGCTCGATGTGTTGGAAGAGGCGCTGATCGCCTTTGAAGGTACGTTAATTCTGGTTAGCCATGATCGCGCCTTCCTCGATGCGGTCACCACCCAGATCGTTGGGGCCGCCGGCTCTGGCCGATGGGTCGAGACCCCCGGCGGCTACAGCGATTTCATCCGGGAACATGCCCCGCCTACCCGCGCCAATCTGCGCATAACGGCTGGGGGCGCAGGCGCGGCCAGCCCCGCCGCCAAGCCCCAAGCCCGCAAGCTAACCTACAAGATCGAGCAGCGCGCCCAGGAGCTAGAGCGCCTGTTGCCGCAAATGGACGCCGATATCGCACAAGCCGAAGCGCGCCTGGCCGATCCCGATCTGTTTGCCCGTGACAGCGCCGGCTTTGCCCGCGTGGCAGCCCACCTCGAGGCCCTGCGCGCGCAAAAAGACCTGATAGAGACCGAATGGCTCGAAATCGCCGAAAAACGCGCGGCTTTAGGTACCTGAGCCAACGCTTCGTTTACGCTCTTGAGCGACAATCGCAATGTATCTTGGGAAGATGGCATGTCGCAAAGCAATCCGCGTTTCAGTAAACTTATCGAACTGGCCGGTGAAACCTCTAGCGAAAAACGGCGCGAGCTGCTGCGGGATGTCACCGACTTGTTCTTCGCCTCCACCGATACGCGCACCGATCGCGAGGCGGAATTGTTCGATGACATCCTCTGCTCCATCGCGCAGGAAATGCCGGCTGAGGCCTTGGTTTCTCTGTCCAAGCGCTTTGCCACCGCTGCGGAGGCTCCTCCGGAATTGGTCAAACGGCTCGCCCAAAGTACTATTGAGGTGGCGGAACCCGTGCTCAAGCGCTCGCGCCAGCTTTCGGATGAGGATCTGATCGGCGTCGTGCTGGCCCGTAGCCAGGATCATATCCGCGCCGTGGCTGTGCGCGCCAGGATCAGCAGCACGGTTTCCGATGCCATCGTGCAGCACGGGGATGATCGCACGCTCGGCGTATTGGTGGCCAACGAGGGCGCACGGCTATCGCGATCCGCGCTGGAAACAGTCGTCGATCGCGCGCGCGCAAACCCCGATTTGCAAGAAGGCGTGGTGCATCGGCGCGACATGCCCCTCGATCTCTTGAACGAACTCTATTTCGACGTGCAACAGCGCCTGCGCGACGCCATCCTAGAGCGCAATGCTGCCGTAGACCCCGCTGAGCTCGACGCCGCTTTGTCCCGCGCGCGCGGACGCTTGCGCCATGCCGCCCAGGCGGTTTCCGAAGATCTCCGGAAAGCTGAACGGGAAGTCCGCAATCTAAGTGCAGCGGGGCGGCTCGATGGCAAAGCCTTATTGGCCTTCCACCGGGCGGAAAAGCCACACCATTTCCTGGCCGGCCTCGCCGAAATGACTGGCTTAGATTACGAATCCACGCGGGCCATCCTGCGCAAGCGCGATCTGGATGCGCTGGCCATGATCTGCCGCGCCGCGGAAATTGAACGCCCGCTTTTCGTCTCACTCGCGGTGCTTTGCGAAGGCGGCAACGAGGGCATGCGCCGCGCTGAGGAATTCGGCAAATTGTACGCGGCAGTGCCGGTCGAAGCCGCGCAACGCGCCATGCGCTTTTACCGCGTGCGCAAAACCTCCGAAGATCGCGCCGCTTAAGCCCGCCGCTTTTGCCCAAAAAGGTAGCGTTCACGCGCGCGTGACTGTCGAAGAATGCCCCCGCCCTTGAACCCTTTGTTGCCGCGCACAAAGTGAAC
>JAKFWI010000155.1 GCA_021731965.1 Hyphomonadaceae bacterium
GATCGCCGCCATGGCCCCCGGCTCACCGTTGCGCTCCAGAATGACGCCGCTGACGGGGGCGGTGATTTCCACCGTCGCCTTATCGGTCATCACCTCGCAGACGGGATCATCCTCTTCCACGGATTGGCCGATTTCCACCTTCCAAGCGATCAATTCGGCCTCAGCGATCCCTTCGCCGACATCGGGCAGTTTGAACGAAAAGCGCGTCATCGATCAGCCCTCCAGCACGCGCCGCAGCGCCGCACCCACCCGGGCAGGGCCCGGGAAATATTCCCACTCGAACACATGCGGATAGGGCGTATCCCAGCCCGTCACCCGCGCGATTGGCGCTTCGAGGTGGTAAAAGCAATGCTCCTGCACCAAGGCCGCGAGCTCCGCGCCAAAGCCGCTCGTGCGGGTGGCTTCGTGCACGATGACGCAGCGCCCGGTTTTTTTCACCGATGCGACGATCGCCTCGATATCCACTGGCCAAATGGTGCGCAGATCCAGGATTTCCGCGTCGATGCCGCTTTCTAACGCCGCGGCCAAAGCCACATGCACCATGGTGCCGTAAGCCAGCACGGTGACGGCACTTCCCGAGCGCACAATCGCCGCCTGGCCCAAGGGGATGCGGTAATAGCCTTCAGGCGTTTCCCCGGCCGGATGGCGCGACCAGGGCTCGATCGGGCGATCATGATGGCCATCGAAAGGGCCATTATAAATGCGCTTCGGCTCCAGGAAGATCACGGGATCATCCTCCTCGATCGCGGCAATCAGCAGGCCCTTGGCGTCGTGCGGCGTGGAAGGGATGACAACCTTCAAGCCCGCCACGTGCGCGAACAGCGCCTCCGGGCTTTGGCTATGGGTTTGGCCGCCATAAATGCCGCCGCCATAAGGCGTGCGGATGGTGATCGGAGAGGTGAATTCCCCGGCGGAGCGATAGCGCAGCCGCGCCGCCTCGGAAACGATCTGATCAAATGCGGGGTAGATGTAATCGGCGAACTGGATTTCCACCACCGGGCGCAGGCCATAGGCCCCCATGCCAATCGCCGCCGCGACCAGCCCAGCCTCCGAAATCGGCGCGTCAAAACAGCGCGTCGCGCCATAGCGCTGCTGCAACCCCTCGGTGACGCGAAACACGCCGCCAAAATAGCCGACATCCTCCCCGAAGGTCAGCACATCGGGATCACGCGCCATCATCACATCCAGCGCGGAATTCAGGGCCTGGATCATCGTCATCGAAGCCACTGTTAGACCCCCGATTCTTGGCGTTGGCGCAGAATGTGCCAGGGCTGCTCCTTGTAGACGCCCTCAAACATGCTAGCCGGGCTTGGCCGCTGGCCAGAGCCCAGCACGCCATTGGCCTCCGCCTGTTTTTGCGCGGTGCGCACCTGGACCTCGCAGGCCTTTTCGAGGGCGGCCTGATCAGCCGGGCTCCAAGTTCCAAGCGCCATCAAATGCTGCGCCAAGCGGGCGATGGGATCCCCGAGCGGCCAAGCCTGCGCCTCATCCTTGGGCCGGTATTTGCTCGGATCATCGCTGGTGGAATGACCCTCGGCGCGATAGGTGAACAGCTCGATCACCGTGGCCCCCAGATTGGCGCGCGCGCGCTCCGCGGCCCAATGGGTCGCGGCATAAACGGCCAGGAAATCATTGCCATCCACGCGCAAAGCCGGCAGCCCATAGCCAATGGCGCGCGCGGCGAAGGTTTCGCCATCGCCCGCCGAAAGGCCCGCAAAGCTGGATATCGCCCACTGGTTATTGACGATGTTCAGCAAAACCGGCGCGCGGTACACGCTGGCAAAATTCAAGGCGTGATGGAAATCGCCCTCGGCGGTTGAGCCATCCCCGATCCAGGCCGCGCAGATACGATCATCGCCTTTATAGGCGCTGGCCATGGCCCAGCCGACAGCCTGGCTGAACTGGGTGGCCAAATTGCCCGAAATGGAGAAAAAACCATATTCGCGCGTGGCATACATCACCGGCAATTGCCGCCCCAGCATCGGATCCTTCGCGTTGGAATAAATCTGGTTCATCATGTCCACGAGCGGGTAATCGCGCGTGATCAAAATCCCCTGCTGGCGGTAGGTCGGGAAGGTCATGTCATCGGCGTGCAAGGCCAGCGTCTGCGCCACTGCCACCGCCTCTTCGCCGGTGCATTTCATATAAAAGCTGGTCTTGCCCTGGCGCTGGGCGCGGAACATGCGATCGTCATAAGCCCGCGTCAGCTGCATGGCTTTCAGTCCGCGCTTGAGCGTTTCCACATCGAGGCGCGGATCCCATGGCCCGACGGCCTGGCCGTTGGCATCGAGCACGCGGATCAGATCAAACGCCAGCGCGCGCATCGAAGCCGCCGGCGCGTCGATCTCCGGGCGGGCGGCGGCCCCCGGCGCTGATAGGTTGAGGCCCGAGAAATCGGGGGTGTCGCCGGGGCGAAATTTCGGCGCCGGCACGCGCAGGGACAAGGGTTTACTGTTGCGGCGATGGGCGGCAGGCAAGTTGGATTTCCTCCCGAAGGGGTCAGTGGCGAAACGCACCGCCCGCTTCTGCTTGTTTTTGCGCCACACTCCACCAGAGTGCGCGCTCAGCACCGAGGCACACACCGAAGTCGGGCCCGCGTCAAGAGGAAGTCACCTCAGCTGCCGCTCACCCATTACCCCATCTCGTCAGCCGCGAGCGGTGCCTGCGCGCTGCGGCGGCGCTGCGTGACCTTATCGTACAATTCTTCGTAGCGCGGGTGCAGTGTGCCAAACAGCCGATCCCACACCAAAGAATACAGGCCATAGTTATAAGCATAGGTGCGGTGGTGCTGATTGTGGCTGGTCGCGGTGTTGAGCCATCTCAGGGCCGGGTGCACGGCCACGCCCCTGGGCAAAAGCTCATAGCCCAAATGCCCCATCACGTTGGTGAGAATGGAATAGAGCATGGTCAATGCCAAAGCGATGGGGTGGATGGGGATGAGCAAAGCAATCATCACCACCGCGCCCGCCTCGATCACGGCCTCGATTGGATGAAAGGCGAAAGCCGATAGCGGCGAAGGATTGGTGGAAAGATGATGCACTTTGTGGATGCGCTCAAACACCCCTGGCAAATGCATGAAGCGATGAGTCCAATAAAAGTAGAAATCATGGATCAGCACCGCCACAGGGATGCTGAGGGCAAACCACAGCCAGCCAAACTGGCTGATATCGCTATAGATTTGAAAAAGCCCCAAACGCCGATTGGCCAAGAACAGGCCCACGAACACGATGCCGAAAATGCTCATGGACAGGAAAGACCAGCCCGCCTCGCGCCAAAGCTGGTTGGCGGTGAAGGGAGAAGGCTGGATGCGCCGCGGGGCCAGCGGTTTTTCAAACAGGGTGATCACAGCCAGCGCGCCCCCCGCAAACAGCAAATAGCGCAAGGAAATCAGCACCACCAGCAGAATAGGGATGGCCCATAGCGGCAAATGCAAATTCTGGGCGATCCAACCGGCAAACATGGCATGACTCCGCGTTTCATTTGCGCAACAACGCGCTAGGTGCGCGCAATCTTCCCGGTCTACGATGGCGCGCCAAGCGCTTAAAGCTGGGCCAGACCCTCCAAGAAGGTGAGGGTATTAGCGCCCAGCGCGCCGATACAATAGCCCCCTTCCATGACCACTGCCATGGGCAAGTTTAGCTCAGCGATGGCCGCGCCCATGCGCTGGTAATCGCTGGTTTTCAACTCAAAGCGCGAGATGGGATCCTCCTCAAAGGTATCGGCCCCATAAGAAATCACCAAAGCCTGCGGCGCAAAGCCCTTGATGGCGCGCAGCGCTGTCTCTAGCGCGGGGGCATAGCCGGCCCATTGCGTCCCACGTGGCAAAGGCAGATTCAGCGTCGTGCCCAAACCGGGCCCGGCGCCCGTTTCGTCCACTCTTCCCCAATAATAGGGAAAATCCGTGCTGGGGTCGCTATGGATCGAAGCGAAGAACACGTCCGGCCGCGCATAGAAAACATCCTGCGTGCCATTGCCGTGATGGTAATCGACATCAAGCACGGCCACGCGCTGGAGGCCGCCAGCCAAAAGGCGCTCCGCTGCCAAGGCCGCGTTGTTGAGATAACAATACCCGCCCATGTAATCGCGGCCCGCATGATGGCCCGGCGGGCGGCACAGGCCAAAGGCCAGACCCGCGCCTTGCGCCACCGCCCCGGCGGCGCTTACGCCAATGGCCGCCGCGGCCTCGACAGCCGCCAGCGTGTGCGCCGTGATCGGTGTGCCAGCATCAAAGCAGGCGGCCCCCAAGCGGGCTTGCACGCGCGTTAGCTTAACATCCCGTCGGCCGCGCACCGGCCAGCAGCCCGCCAGCGCATCGCCGCTACAGCCCTCTTTGAGCCAATCGGCCCATGCCCCGCGCAGCAAAGCGATATAGCCCGCGTCATGCACCCGGTGCAGCAACGCCTCATCCAGCGGCTCAGGTGCGCGAATTTCCATGCGCGCCGAGGCGGTCAAGACCTCCAGCACGGCCCGTGCCCGCGCCGGGCTCTCGGCATAAGGCACCAGCCGACCATCGCTGAGCTCCGCCTGCGGATCATGCAAAAGCTGCCGCTCATCCCAATAAACCGGTATTTTCATCTCAAGCCCCGGTCCAGACCGGCGGGCGCTTTTCGGCAAAAGCGCGCGCGCCCTCCTTGGCATCCGCCGAGACGAAGACCGGCGCGGTGATGGCGTTTTGCGCCGCGAACATCTCTTCGCTGCGCCAATCCGCGCTTTGGCGCATCACGCGCTTGCTGGCCGCCAGCGCCAAGGGGCCATTAAGCGCGATGCGGGCCGCAAAGGCCTTGGCGGCGATCAGCGCCTGGCCCTCGGGCACGATCGCATTGATCAAGCCATGTACCGCCAAGGCTTCTGCTGACATGGCATCCCCGGTGAGCACCATTTCCGCGGCAATGCGCGGCGGCATTTGCCGCGGCAGCCGCAGCAAGCCCCCAGCATTGGCCACCAGGCCGCGCTTGACCTCGGGCAAGCCGAATTTGGCCGCCTGCGAGGCGATGATCAGGTCACACCACAGGGCGATCTCGAAGCCGCCGGCCAAAGCATAGCCCTCCACCGCCGCGATCCAGGGCTTGTCCGATACCGCCTGCACCACCCCGGCAAAGCCCTTGCCCGATGCGCGCACGGTCTCGCCGCGCAAAAAAGCCTTCAAATCCATGCCAGCGCAGAAATGCCCGCCTGCGCCGGTGATAATGCCCACGGCGATATCGCCGCGCGTTTCCACGCTGTCTAGCGCCGCCGCCAAGCCTATGGTCACGGCTCCATCGACGGCATTGCGCGCCTGCGGCCGGTTGATCGTAACCACGGCAATGCCGGCCTCGATTTCCAGAGTAACGCTTTGCTCTGTCAACGCTTATCCTTCCCTCATGCTGGGCACGCTCTCGCGCAATTCACGCTTCAACACCTTGCCGATCGCACTGCGCGGCAAGGCTTCGACGAAATGCAGCTGCGCGATACGCTGGGCCTTGCCCAACTGCCCATTGGCAAAGCTGCGCAGCTCTTCCGGCATCAGCGCGGCGCCCGGCTTGAGGGCGACAAAGGCCACCGGCGTTTCGCCCCATTGGTCGGAGGCCGCGCCCACCACTGCCGCCTCGGCAACCGCGGGATGGCCCAGCAATACCGCCTCCAGATCGCTGGGATAGACATTGAAGCCGCCGGAAATGATCATGTCCTTCTTGCGGTCCATCAGGGTCAAAAAGCCATCGCTATCAAAGCGGCCAAGATCGCCCGTGCGGATATAATCCTGCCCCTCGGGGCTGCGCCAATGCGCCTGCGCGGTCAGCCCGGGCTGATTGCGATAGCCTTGCATCATGGCATCGGAGCGGCCAACGATTTCCCCCGTTTCGCCGGAGGTGACCTCCTGCCCCTGCTCGTTGATCAGGCGGATGTCATGGCCCGGCGCGGGCATGCCCACGGTGTGTAGCTTATCGGGAAACAGATGCGCCATGAGGATGCAGGTGCCGCCGCCCTCGGTCATGCCGAAATACTCGATCAGGCCGCCAGGCCAGCGCCGCAGCACCTCGCCCTTGAGCGCCGCCGGGAAAGGCGCACTGGTGCAAAACTTCATGCGAAAGCTGGATAGATCGAAGCGGTCAAACTCCTTGTGCTCCAGCAGGCGCCGGTATTGTACCGGCACGAGCATGGCATGGGTGGCGCGCGTGCGCTGCGCCACCTCCAAAAAGCGCAAAGCGTCGAACTTTTCCAGTAGCACCACCGCCCCGCCGCCCCCCAAAGCCGGCAGCAGCGAAACCAACGTCGTGTTGGAATACAGCGGCGTGGAAATCAGCGTCACGGCTTGCGTGTCATACCCAAAGGCCCCGCCGCGGCTGATATGCGCGGAGCGCATGGCGTGCGATTGCACAATGCCCTTGGGCGCACCCGTGGTGCCGGAGGAATAGATAATGTTGAAGATGCGCTCGGGGCGCGGCTCTACTGGCTCAGGGCGCAGCCCAGGCGGCGCGAGCCAGGCCTCGAATTCGGACGTATCCATGCGCACGCACGGCGCGGGCAAGGCCAAATGCGCCAAAGCCGCTTGACTGTCACCGTCCAGGAAAATCCGTTTGGCAGCGCAATCGTCCAGCATGGCCAGGACTTGCTGCGGCGTGGAGCTGGGCGCCAAGGGTGCCGCCGCCACCCCAACCCGCAGCGCCGCCAAAAACGCGATGACATACGCCGCGCTGGAAAGCCCACACAAGGCGATCGCCTCCCCCGGCTGCACCCCGTCACGCTGCAGCGCTGCGCCGGCGCGGTCCATCGCGGCATCGAGCGCGCCATAGCTGAGGCTGGTATCCCCATGCTGCAGCGCCAGACGCTGCGGGGCCCGCGCGGCATGCTGCGCGATCAGGTCCGGCAGAAAGGCAAATGCGCGCTCCATTTCTTTATCCCTCGTTCAATCCCTATTCTGGCACCCTGTACTGCACGGAAACAAGCCGGCGTGCGCTATCCAGCCGCAAGGTCAGATCGGCGCGGGCGGGCAAAATCTCCAGCATCCAGCGCGTCAGCCGCTCGAAATGCGTTACGAACCGCGCCAAAGATGCGCCATCCATGGCCTGGGGCCCGGGCCCATTGCCGCTTTCCTGCTGCGCGCGCCAGGCCTGCACGCAAGCGAAGCCGGGGGCGGCGAGAAAAGCGAGGCCGTCCAGCCCGGCAAACACCTGCCGATAGGGGCCGTCAAGCTGGGCATTGATCCAGCCGCGCCAGCGCCCATCACCATCTTCCTTGACCTCCAAATCGTTGATCGGCTCATCCAAAAGCGCCGGCGGCTGCGGCGGCGCGCCGACGCACCAACCCTCAAACAGCACGAGATCCAACGGCCCCGCGATATCGCGCCATTCCGCCTCCGGCGCGCGCTCGTCCTCGGCTTTGTCAAAACGCGGCACGCGCACGCTGTTTCCCTGGCGCAAAGCGGCCAGATCGGCCGCCAGCCAGTCGATGGCGTGGGTGCCCGGTGGGCCCCGCGTGGCCAATAGCGGATGCACGCGCTGCGCCAGCTCGGCGCGCTCCGCCCGCGTCAGATAATAATCATCGATGGCGATGGCCTCAGCCCGCAGCCCTTGCGCGCGCGCGCGCGCAATCAGCGCTCCGGCCAAGGTCGATTTACCACTGCCTTGCGCGCCGCTGAGGCCCAGCACGCGCGCTGCACTGAAATCGTGGGCGCTGATCCAGTGCCACACTGCAGGCCCAACGCCGCTTTCGTCCATGGCGCTCAGCCCCGCAAGACGGCCCCCGTTGCCTTGGCCACCGCCGCGATCAGGCGCGCGCTGAAGGCCTCGATCTCGGCTTCGGTCAGCGTCTTGTCGCGCGGCTGCAGCGTCACTTCGATGGCCACGCTTTTCTTATCGGCCGGCACGCCAGCCCCGCGATACACGTCGAACAGCAGCACATCGGCGATCAACACCTTGTCGGCCCCCAAGGCCGCCCGCACGATATCCCCGCCGGCCAGCGCCTCATCCACCACGAAGGCGTAATCGCGCGTCAGCGGCATCAGCTCAGAGGCATTCAACAATGGCCGCGCCCGATTGCCCTTGGCACGCGGTGCCGGTAGCGCATCCAGATTGATCTCGAAGGCCAGTATTGGCCCCTCGATTTCCAGCGCGCGCAATGCCGCGGGATGAATTTCCCCAAACCAGGCGATCGGCTTGGTGCCGAGCCTGAGCACCGCGCCCCGCCCCGGATGGTGCCAGCTGGCGGTGGGCGGCGATAGGCTGAGCGAGGCCAATGGCGCGCCCACCGCCTCCAATGCCCGCAGGCAATCGGATTTGACCGTGAAGATGTCCGCACTCGCCTCGCTGCGCCAGGCGCGTTGCGGCCGCATCTGCCACACCGCCGCGACCGTGCGCCGCTGGCCGCTTTCCTCCGCGCTGGCATAAGCGGGGCCGATCTCGAACAGCTTGGCATTGCCAAAGCCGCGATCCAGATTGCGCTGAGCCGCCCGCGCCAAATTGGGCAAAGCGCTAGGGCGCATGCAATCGAGATCGGCGGCGATCGGGTTGGCGAGCAGCAAATCCTCCCCTCCACCGCCAAACACCTGCGCATGCGCCTGCGCACAAAAGCTCCAGGTCACCGCCTCATGCCAGCCCGCGCTGGCCAGCGCCCGCCTGGCCATGCGTGCCCGGCTCTCGCCAAGGCTGAGTGCTGGCTTGCGCCCCTGCACGGCCTGCGGCACCGGGGTTGGCAAATGCTCAAAGCCGGCGATGCGCGCGACTTCCTCGATTAGATCCGCCGCGCCGCTGACATCGCGCCGCCAAGACGGCACGGCTACCCGCCAGGGCGTTTTGCTGCCCGTCACGCCAAAGCCCAGCGATTGGAGGATTTTCTTGATCTCTGCCGTCGGCAAAACCAGGCCGGTCAAACGCCTGACGCTGGCCGGATCAAACGTCACCGGCGCGGGCGCGGGCGGAATTTCTCCCGCAAGCATGATTTCGCTCGCTTCGCCGCCGCACCAATCCAAGATCATGGCCGTCGCCAAATCCAGGCCCGGCAGCACGAAACCGGGATCCACCCCGCGCTCGAAGCGATAACGCGCATCGGAAACGATACCGGTAGCCCGCCCGGTTTGCGCCGTGCGCAGCGGATCAAACCAGGCGCTTTCGATCAACACGTCGCGCGTGTCCAACGAACAGCCCGTGGTCTCGCCGCCCATCACGCCGGCCAGCCCCAGCACGCCAGAATCGTCGGCGATCACGCACATTTCCTGCGTGATGCCATAGGCCTTGCCATCCAGCCCGGTAAAGCTCTCGCCCGCGCGCCCAAGGCGCGCATGCACGACGCCCCTCAGCTTGGCGGCGTCATAAACATGCAGCGGCCGCGCCTGATCATAAGAGAGATAATTGGTGACATCCACCAATATGTTGCGCGGGCGCAGGCCGATGCCCCGCAGGCGGCGCTGCAACCACACGGGGCTTGGGCCATTTTTCACACCGCGGATCAGCCGCGCGGCAAACACCGGGCACGCGTGCGCATGCCGCGTCTCGATGCGCACCGGGCTTTGAAAGCCGCCCGCGACAGGCCCAATCGTTTTGGGAATAAAGCGGCCGACGCCCTTGGCCGCGAGATCGCGGGCGATGCCCGCAACGGCCAGCCAATCGGGCCGGTTGGGAGTTACTTCAAAATCGATCACCGGATCGGCGATGCCCAAGGCCTCGGCTGCCGCCAAGCCCACCGGCAAATCCCCGGCAAGATCCAGGATGCCATCGCCATCGCCATCGACTTCCAGCTCCGCGCCAGAGCACAACATGCCGTTGGACACCACGCCGCGCACAGGCCGTGCCTCGAGAGTGACGCCGGTGCCAGGAATGAAACTGCCCAGCGGGGCATAAATCGTCAGCAAGCCGGCTTTGGCATTGGGCGCACCGCAAACGATCTCCTTGATGCCATCGCGCGTTTCGACTTGGCAGACGCGCAGCCGATCCGCATTGGGATGGGGGGAAGCCTCAAGGATGCGCGCCACCGAAAACGCGGCCAGCCTGGCGCGCGGATCGCTGACATGCTCCACCTCCAGCCCGGCCATGGTCATGGCTGTGATGATCTCCTCAAGCGGGGCTTCGGTTTCAAGATGCTCTTGGAGCCAAGACAGCGTGAATTTCATCCACGCCGCATACCGGGCACACGCCGCGAGGGCAAGCGCGGGTTAAGCGGCCAGGTCCATGCGGCTAACCCGTGCTTGTGCCAACGCGATGTCAAAGCGCACGCCCAATTCCGACTCGAGCACCCAAATCACCTTCGCCCGGCTGGGCGGATGGCCACCCCAGGCGATGGAGATCAATTCCCCGACACGCACCCCAGCTAAGCCGCGCAGTTTGGCCCCCTCCGGACTGATATCGATAATCTCCGCATCGGCGCGCGCGCCCGCTTTGGTGATGATCACCGCCTGCTGAACGCTCAACCGATCGGCCTGGCGCTGCTCCTTGAGATCTTCGGCCACGGAGCCCAAAAACCCTTCGGTCACGCGGGCGATTTCGGCGCTGGCCTGGCTGATCAAGCCCGCGGAGGCGCGCACATCCTTGGCATTCTCTTGCGTCTCCTCCGAGGCGGTCGCCAGCGAGACGATATTGCGTGCGGAGCGCTGCGCACCCTCCGAGGCCCGCGCGATGGACGACGAGATCTCCCCCGTGGCGGCGTCTTGCTCCGACATCGCCAGCGCCACCGACGCGATCAGGCTTTCGATTTCGGTGAGCGCCCCGAGCGCGGTCCGGAAGGCATCCCCGACACCAGACGCGGATGAGCGCAGGGAATCCATGAAGCCGCCAATCTGGCGCGTGGCGGCCGAGGTCTGATCCGCGAGCGCCTTGACTTCCGTAGCCACCACGGCAAATCCGCGCCCGGCCTCACCGGCGCGCGCTGCCTCGATCGTGGCGTTGAGCGCCAAAAGGTTGGTCTGGCTGGCGATGGCACCGATGATTTCCACCACCGAGTTGATCTTGGTGGTTTCTTCCGCCAAGCGGCGGATCTCCGCCTCCCCCTGCGCCGAGACCTCCATGGCGCGGCGCGCCTCCTGGTTGGTGCGCTGAGCCCGCCCGGAAATGTCGCGGATCGACGCAGCGAGCTCTTCGGTCGCGGCGGCCACGCTTTGCACCGCGTCGGAAGCCACGCTGGCTGCGGACGTGGCCGTGTGGGCCAATTGCGCCGAGGCCCCCGCCGAGGCCCCCATCCGATCAGCCGTGGCTTGGCTAGATTCCACATGCCGGCCGGAAATCTCCAGCTGGCTGGTAATCATGGCGCGAAACGCATTGATCGCTTGCTCCAGCCGATCACGGCGCTGGCCTTCTTTGGCCCGCTGCGCGCTATTGGCGCGCTCCAGGCTTTCGCGGCGGATGGCATTTTCGCGAAAAATCTGCACCGCGCCGGCCATCTCACCGATTTCGTTTTGCGCGCCAACATAGGGCAAATCATGGGCCGTATCGCCTTGCGCCAATCGCTGCATGGCGTCACGCAGGCGCGCCATCGGCTCGATCGTGCCGCGGGTGACGACGCCGTAACCGGCCGCCAGCATCAGCAAGGACAGCAAACCTATGGCCCCCATCGCCCACAGAAACGCGGCATGGACCCGATCTGCTTCTGCTCCGTCCTGTCCCGCCAAATCGATCTGCAATTGCACCAAATTGCTGATTTCGGTGCTGATCGGATCAATCGCCGGATAAAGCCTTGTGCGGGCGAAAGCCTCGAGGCCGGGGCCATCTTCGGCAGCGATCAGGCGCTCTATTTCCAGGATGTCGCCCTCGGCTTTTTCCATAATGGCTTGCGCCTGCATGGCTTGGGCACGCTCGGCCACGCTTAGCTCGCTGCCCATGTAGGCGGACCAGTCAGCCTTGATCTGCGCGCGGGCCTCTTGCAGCGCGGCCCCGCCTTGTTCCCAATTGAATTCCCCGCTGCGCATTTTATGGGTCGCATCGACAATATTCACCGCGAATAAATCGGCAACATGCTTGA
This sequence comes from Hyphomonadaceae bacterium, assembly GCA_021731965.1. Lineage (GTDB taxonomy): Bacteria > Pseudomonadota > Alphaproteobacteria > Caulobacterales > Aquidulcibacteraceae. The sequence continues at coordinate 11,923 of JAKFWI010000155.1, forward strand.
GCCGCTGCAATGGCCCGACGCGGTGCTCAATAACCGATTCTGTAACGCCAGAAGACTCGCTCAGCGCCAGGGCACCCGCCAAGGTTGTGGTCGCCAAAGCAAAGCCCAGGCCGCCAAGTGAGGCGAGTAATCGTGTCTTGATCGTCTTCAGCATGGCGCGCTCAGTCTCCTGGGCAGCAAATCTCTACTGGTTTGCGTAAATAATCCGTTTCACCACTTGGGTGTGGTTACCCGCGCTGAACCTCGTTTGGTCGCTCAAAGCAGGCGCCAAGGCGGATTGAGGCGGTTTTCTCCGGCCCAATAGAGGCGGATATCATGCTCATCGGGATCGCGCAGATGCGCCTCGCGCCACAGATAGTCTTGATCCGTGGGGAGCAGATCAAATTCCACGCCTTCGCTGGCCAGGCGCGCGCAGCGCGAATCCAAATCCTCGCACTCGAAAAAGATCTGCGCCTGCTCCGGCCCCATCGCGCGCGCCTCCGGCGTCACTTCCAGGGAGAAGGTGGCGTCATTGCCCGGAACCCGCAGCCGCGCATAGCGCGGCGCAGACAGCACGATCAGCTCCAGGCCCAGTTTTTGGTAGAAGGCCACCGAGCGCGCCAATTCCTGGACGATGATCGTCACATGATTAAGGCGCATCTCCATATTCCCACCACCAGGGCATGCCGCTTTCCCCCAGCACGAAGGCCGCGAGCTGCGGGTAGATTTTTTCGGCGCGGACGCTGTTGGCAAGCATGACCAGGCAGCGCTGGCCCGCCTCTTGGCAAATCAGCATATTGCCGGTGGAATCGTTGTGGCCGCCCTTGAACCAGCTGCGCCCGCGCGGGCCTTCAAACGTGATGACACCAAGGCCTGCCGCCAGGCCCAAAGCGGGGCCGCGCGGATCGGTTTTTGGGTCAAATGGCGGAAATTGATGGGCGGACTGAATGGCCAAACCCGCGCGGACCAACTCAGCCCGGGAGCGATTGGAAAGGCCCTCGCCGCGCATAATCCCGGCCCACAGCCGCGCCTGATCAGCGATCGTCGTATCCATCGAGCCGGCGGCCCTCACGTTTGAGCGCTCGTCGTGGGGTTCGAAACTGTTATCCAGCTTATAGCCATCGGCGAGATTTTCCGCGAAATCGGGCCGCCAGAGCATGCTCGTGCGCGTCATGCCGAAGCGATCAAACACCCGGTTTTGCATCTGCGCGTTGATATCAAGGCCAAGGCCCTCTTCCAGCGCCAGTTGCAGGATGTAAAAGCCCTGCCCGGAATAGCCGTAGCGCGTGCCCGGATCCCAATGAAAACGGATCTTCTCATCCTCTTCCAGCCAATAGAAATTGGCGAGGCCCGTGCCGTGATTGAGGACAATGCGCGCGGTAAGCCGCCGCCAGCGCTCATCCTGCGCGAGGGGCTCATAGGTCTCGTAGGCATAGAGGGGCTTTGGCAAGTATTCCGCCAAAGGCCGATCTAGATCAAAGAGCCCCTCATCCACCAATTGCAAAACCATATAGGCGAATGCCGCCTTGGTCAGCGAGGCACTATACATGATGGTATCGGCCTCCAGCGGGAGATCGCGCTCCACATTGCGCTGGCCATAGGCCGCAACATGAACAATCTGGCCCTTGTCGATCACCGCCAGGGCCAGGCCTTTGACATCCTGCTGGGCCATCAGGTTGCGCGCTTGGGCATCGATGGCCGCGCCGCTGGGCAAGGAATGCACCGGAAAATGCTGGCAAGCCGCCATTAGGGTGAGCGCTATCAGCCCCGCCAGGCTCATAAAGAAACCGCGGCACAACCGCGTTAAGGGCCTCTCCTTGCGCATGGTACCGCCTCCAGGGTTCGAACCAGGGACCTCCGGATCCACAATCCGGCGCTCTAACCAACTGAGCTAAGGCGGCATGCACGTGCACGGGCGCGGAAGCTACAAACATCAGCGCCGCGAAGCAAGGCTATCCCCGCGCGCTGATCCTGCTCAATAGCCCTTGCTGGCGATGTAGGTTTTCAGCGCGGTGATGCGATTGGTGGGATCGGGGTGCGTGGATAGGATTTGCGGGGGGCGCGGGCCCTGCTCGGCCTCCAGCATCTTTTCCCAGAAATGCACCGATTCCCCAGCCCGATAGCCGGCCTTGACCATGTAATCCACGCCGATGCGATCAGCCTCGCTCTCGTGCAGGCGCGAATAAGGAAGCAGCAGCCCATATTGCGCGCCAAGGCCCAGCAGCGCGCCCGCCTGCGGCGGAACACCAATCTGCGCGCCCGCCGCCTGCCCCACGGCCAGGCCAAGCTGGGTATAGGTGGTTTGGCTGGCGCGCTCCAAAGCGTGGCGCCCCGTGACATGGCCCACTTCATGGCCGAGCACGGCCGCCAGCTGATCATCATTATCGGTCAGATCGAGCAGGCCCTTATACACGCCCACCTTGCCGCCCGGCAGCACGAAGGCGTTGCGATCGGGCGTATCGAACACCACGAATTCCCAGGGCTGGTTGGAAAGCCCAGCCGCATCGGCGATGCGCAGGCCCACGCGCTTGACCCGCGCCTGCGCGGCCGCATCCTTGGAAATCGGGGTTTTTTGCTTGGTCTCGGTCCAGGCATTGGCGGAAAGCTGGCTGAGTTCCCCCTCCGACATGGCGATGAATTGGCTGCGGCCCGTCAGCTCATTGGTCACGCAGCCGGCCAGTAGCAATGCCAGCCCTGCCCCAGCCAAAATGCCCAAAATCTTCACCCGCCCGATCTCTCGCATCGATATCTCCCAGTTTGGCGCGCCCGGAGCCCGCCGAAGCCGCAATGTTCAGCCTGCGTTCAGCCCGCGATCGCCTAAGCTTAATCCCTATCACGGAGCCCGCGATGAACCAAAGCCCCCTTTTGCTGCGCACCCCGGCAGAAAAGCGGGGCCGCACTTTGCCTTCCCTGTTTCAAGCGCTGCCAGCAATTACGATATTTGATTGCAAGCCATAGTATTTGTAGTTACATAAACTCCTTGGAAGTCAGGTTTGATGCGGCGAAAGATGCGATTAACCGCGCAAAGCACGCCATATCGCTGGCTCGCGCAGCTGAACTCGATGTGCTGGCCTATATCGACGATGGCCGTTTCAGCGAGCCAAGGTTTCGCCTCTACGGCCTGATCGAGGGCCTGGCCTATTGCGCAGCGGGCACGATGCGCGACGGGGTGATCCGCATCATCAGCCTACGGCGCGCCCATGCGAAAGAAATGAAGCGTTATGTCTAAGCATCCCCCGATCGTCTTTGATGAAGACAATCCCGAATGGACCCAAGACGATTTCGCACGCGCTAAGCGGGGCAGCGATATTCCCGCGCCGATCCGCGCCGCTTTTGCGAAATCGAAGGGCGGCCGCCCGCCAGGATCCAACAAGGAACAAGTCACGTTGCGGCTGGATAAAGACATTCTGGACCGGTTTCGTGCTAGCGGGCCGGGCTGGCAATCACGGATCAATGATGCTTTGCGCAAGGCCAACTGAGCCAAGGAGCCCGCGATGAACCAAAGCCCCCTTTTGCTGCGCACGGCCGCGCCGAAGGCTTTGCCGCCAGCGGCTATTCCAATATCCGGCGCGGGCGGCGCGGGGATGCGCTGATCGATGTGTTGTGCCTGAATTGAGCCGCGCCCAGCAAGGCAAAGGGGCTAATCGGCTTCGCGATCCAGGCTGTATTGGCTTTGGAGATAGTTTTGCAGGCCCATGGCCTTCAGGGCCCCAAGTTCTGTTTCCAGAAAATCGATATGTTCTTCCGTATCGTCCAAAATCTGGGTGAGCAGATCGCGCGTCACGTAATCGCGCTTTTTCTCGCAGAGCGCGACGCCCTCCACCAAGGTGGTGCGCCCGCGCAGTTCGGCGGCGAGATCGGCCTCCAGGCCCTCGGGCACGCTCTCGCCGATGGAAAGCTTGTGCAAATCCTGCAGATTGGGAAAGCCCTCTAGCAGCAGGATGCGCTTGATCACCGCATCGGCGTGGCGCATTTCCCCGATCGATTCGGCATAAACCTTTTTGCCCAGCCGCTCAAAACCCCAGTTTTGATACATGCGGGCGTGCAGGAAATATTGATTGATGGAGGTCAATTCATTGGTCAGCACGTGATTGAGCACGCGCAAAATATCGGCTTCACCGCGCATGGCCGGCTTTGCTCCTCGTTATTGAGCCGCCGCGCGCGCCTGGCGCGGCTCACGGCCAGGCGCTGCTACGCAGCGGATCCGATCCGCAATATCCTTGCAGCATCGCGCACATTGCGGGCGACATCCACACATTTCTAGCGCGGCTTTGGCCGTGCGCGCCCCCGCCTCGATCGCCGCCGCAATCTGGCTTTCCCGAACGCCGTGACAGGTACAGAGGAACATGACCGCAGATTAGCGCAACGCACGCTTAGTTGCAACTCATTCTTATCATCAAACACCGTGGGCCCGTAAGCGATGGCGGACTAAAGCATCGCAGGCAAAATCCGAGCCGGATTTTGTTGGGTCCGATGCGCTCAAACGTTGAATTGGCGCATTTTCGGGCACAAAACCGCGACTACACCCCGGATCAAGTCCGGGGCAGGCTTTTTGTTGAAAATGCGCTAGCTCTTTGGGGCGCTGCCCCAAACGCGCGCCAAGCGTGCATCGCGCCCGCAATTGAAGCGGTAGAAGTTATAACGGACGGTATTCTTATCCGAGTATTCCTGGTGGTAGTCCTCGGCCTGGTAGAAAGCCCCCAAAGGCAAGATCGGGGTGACCACCGGCACTTTCAGCAGCCCGGATTTCTCCAGCGCGGCTTTAGAAGCCGTCGCGGTTTTGCGCTGCGCGCCATCGGCGGTGAAAATCGCGGTGCGATAGCTGGGCCCACGATCGCAGAACTGACCGCCGGAATCGGTGGGATCGACGATGCGCCAGAATCTCTCCACCAACTGGGCGTAGGTGATCTTTTTGGGATCATAGCGCACCGCCACCGATTCATAATGGCCCGTGGTTTCGGTGACCACATCCTCATAGCTGGGATTGGCGAGCTTACCGCCCGTATAGCCGGAGATGGCCTCGATCACGCCTGGGATAGCCTCGAAATCATGCTCCGTGCACCAAAAACAGCCGCCGGCGAACACGGCCTGCGCCTGCCCTGCTGGGGGTGCGCCCAAAGCGGTGCCGCTTGGCTGGGGCTTGGCTTGCAGGCAGCCTCCGGCCCAGCTCAGCGCAAAGATCAACACAACGAACAATTTGCGCACGAACGGGCTCCTGAGATTACGGCACGGCAAGTGCTTGAGAATCGGCATCATGGTCAACTCACGCGGCTGTGAACCGCTGTTCGCCATCCTCGGGAAGCCAACCTACACACGAACGCGGCACCATTGCGGCACAGAGCCGCTCCTGGTTTGACCGCGCCGGCTCGTCAGCGTAGGCGAAAAGCCGCAAAAAGAGGATAGCATGGCGCGCGGTGAAGACGGCGGACGCGATCTCGCGGTGATCAGCGAATTGGAAGGCAAAATCGCCTGGCTCTCGGCCTGGATGATCCACCACGCCAACCATCTGCGCCCCAGCCGAGACGGGCTGAAAGTGGGCGGCCACCAGGCCTCTTGTGCCTCGATGACCAGCATCATGGCGGCGCTGTATTTCGGCGTGCTGCGCCCGCAGGATCGGGTGGCAGTCAAGCCGCATGCCAGCCCGGTTTTCCACGCCATCCAATATCTGTTCGGCCGCCAAAGCCGCGCTGCGCTGGAGGCCTTCCGTGGCCTGGGCGGCGCGCAATCCTACCCCTCGCGCACCAAAGACGGCGACGACGTGGATTTCTCCACCGGCTCGGTGGGCCTCGGCGTGGCCATCACCAGCTTCGCCTCTTTGGCCCAGGACATGCTGCTGGGACGCGGGCAATTGGCGCCCGCGCAAGCGGGGCGCATGATCGCATTGCTGGGCGACGCAGAGCTCGATGAGGGGAATATCTATGAGGCCCTGCTCGAGGGGGCCAAGCACGAAGTGCGCAATCTCTGGTGGGTGATCGATTATAATCGCCAAAGCCTCGATGCCGTCACCGCCGAGGGCATGCATGATCGCTTTGCGGCGATCTTTGCGGCCTGTGGCTGGGAGGTCGTCACCTTGAAATATGGCCGCGCGCTTGAGGCCGCCTTCGCCAAACCCGGCGGGGCGGCTTTGCGGGCCTGGATCGAGGCCGCGCCCAATGATCTCTATGCGGCCTTGGGTTACCAGGGCGGGGCAGCCTGGCGGGCCCACTTGCTGCGCGATCTACCGCCCGCGGGCCAGGCGCTGCTGGCGGGATATGACGATGCCGGCCTGGCGGCCTTGATGGCCAATCTTGGCGGGCATGATCTCAGCGTGCTGCTGGAGGCTTTTGATACGGCGGCGCGTCATGAGCGCCCCACTTTATTCATCGCTTATACCATTAAAGGCCATGGTTTGCCCTTCCAGAGCCATAAGGATAACCATTCGGGGCTGATGACCCCGGCGCAGATGGAGGCTTTTCGCGTCCAAACCGGCATTGCGATCGGCGAGGAATGGCACCCATTCGCGGGTTTGCCGCGCGAGCCCGAAGCCTATCAGCGTTATCTGCAAGCCTTGCCATTTGGCGCGGCAGCGGTGCGGCGCAAGTCCGCCTTTGTTTTACCGGTGCCAGAGCTGCCTGCCCCAATGGGGCGCCAATCCACTCAAATGGCCTTTGGCAAAATCCTCAATGATCTGGCCCGTACCGGCGGGCCGCTGAGCGACGCTTTGGTGACCATGTCCCCCGATGTGACGGTGTCGACCAATCTTGGCGGCTTCGTGAACCAGCGCGGCTTGTTTGCGCGCAATGCCAAGGCCGATCGCTTCCGCGAGAGCGGCATCGCTTCGCCGCAGCGCTGGGCCCGGAGCCCCCAGGGCCAGCATCTGGAATTGGGCATAGCCGAGCATAATCTGTTTTTGGCCCTCGGCGCCTTTGGCCTTAGCACGTCTTTGTTTGGCGCGCGGCTGATCCCGATCGGCACGCTTTATGATCCCTTCATCAATCGCGGGCTCGATGCCCTCAATTATGCATGCTATCAGGATGCGCGTTTCATCGTGGTGGCCACGCCCTCCGGATTGGCCTTGGCACCCGAGGGCGGCGCCCACCAATCCATCCACCCGCCCGTAATCGGCATGGCCCAGCCGGGCTTAACCTATTTCGAGCCCGCCTTCGCCGAAGAGCTGGCGCTGATCCTGCGCTGGAGTTTCGAGCACGTGCAGGCGGCGGATGGCGGCAGCATCTATCTGCGCCTGTCCACGCGCGCACTCGATCAGGGAATGGCCTTGAGCACAGCGCAGCGCGGGGGCGTGCTGGAGGGGGCCTATTGGCGTCAGGCGCCGGCTTCAGGCACCGAGCTGGCCATCGCCTATGCCGGCGCCATGGCCCCCGAAGCCGAGGCGGCCTTCGCGGCGCTGCGGGAAGACATCCCGGGCCTGGGCCTGCTGGCTGTCACCAGCCCCGATTTATTGCACCGCGCGTGGCGCAGCCTGGGTGCACACTCCCCGATCGCGGGCTTGCTGGCCCTTTTGTCCGCCCGCGCGGGGCTGATCACACTCATCGATGGCGCACCCGGCACGTTGTCTTGGCTGGGCAGTGTGCACGGCCACCGTACCGCCCCTCTGGGCGTCGATCGTTTTGGGCAATCGGGCGACATCCCCGATCTGTTCCGCGAATACGCCCTGGATGTGGATGCGGTGCTCGATGCTGCCGCCGCTTTGTTGCTGCGCTGACGCCAGCCTTTGCGCCATACCCCGGGCCGAGCTTAAACCACGCCCCCTATCGCGTCATGCCACTGGCAGAGCGAAGCGCCCTCCCCCCTTCATCCTGGTTTCGAGCGAAGCGAGAAGACCAGGATCCACTTTCCTCCCCCGCTTGCGGGGGAGGTGCGCGCAAGCGAAAGGGGGCTTTGAGGGCCCAACGCCCCCCTCGGCCCTTCGGGCCACTCCCCCCGTGAACGAGGGGAGACGGTGGGATCGGACCGGGATCCTGGGTTCGGGCAAAGCCCGCCTTTGGATGACTGGGCTCCTTCATCCATGGATCCCACCGCTGCTACGCACGGTGGGATGACGCAGGGTTGTCACGCCACACCCTTCCGTCATGCCACTGGGCGTGCGCAGCGCTCAGGCCGCGCCGCCCGCGAGGAAATCCTGCTTGCCGATCTCCACCCCATTATTGCGCAAGATCGCGTAGGCCATGGCGCTGTGGAAATAGACGTTCGGCAGCACGAAGGTGTTCAGATAATCGATCCCGACCCATTCCATCGTGCCGAAGGGCGTTGGCAGGGTGATGGTCCGCGTCTCGCCGCCCGCAAAAGCGGTTTCGGGCACGCTGTGCAGGAACGCAATGGTGCGCTCGATGCGCGCATAAAGCTCAGCAAAGCTAGTTTCGCCATCGGGAAAGGAGGGGTTTTCCCCGCCGCTCAAGCGCGCAACCGCCCCCTTGGAGACATCGCAGGCGATCTGCACTTGGCGCGTCAATGCAAACATATCAGGTGCCAGCCGATCGTTTAGCAGCACCGATTGCTCGATCTTTTTGGCTTCGGCAAAGGCCTCGCCTTTTTTCAGCACGGCCGAAAGGTTTTTCAAGGCCCGCACCAAAGACGGGGTGCAATAAGCATAAAGGGATGGGGTCATGGGTCGCATACTCCTGTTGCGGAAAAAAAGCAGTTAGAGCGGATTCACCCGCTCTAACGTGTCAAATGAGCCTGGCCATGGCGATCGCCGTGTCACTCATCCGGGTAGCAAAGCCCCATTCGTTATCATACCAAGCCAGCACGCGGGCCATCTGCCCACCATCGATGATTTGCGTCAGCGGCAAAGCAAAGGTGGCCGAAGCCGGGCTGTGGTTGAAATCGGATGAGACGTTTGGCTCATTGGTTACGGCGAGCACGCCTTTGAGCGGCCCTGCTTCTGCCGCCGCGATCATCGCCGCATTGATCGCCTCCACACTGGCCGCGCGGCTGGGCGTGAACACCAGATCAATGAGCGAGACATTCGGCGTCGGCACCCGCACGGCGGAGCCATCCAGCTTGCCCTTCATTTCCGGCAAAACCAGGCCCAACGCCTTGGCAGCGCCAGTGGAGGTGGGGATCATGGATTGGCTCGCGGCCCGTGCCCGGTACAAATCCTTGTGGAGCTGGTCCAGGCTGGGCTGATCATTGGTGTAGGAATGCACGGTGGTCATGTAGCCGCGCTCGATGCCGACCGCGCGATTGAGCACTTGCACCACGGGGGCCAGGCAATTGGTGGTGCAGGAGCCATTGGAAACGATGTGATCATCGCCGGTCAGGCTCTGGTGATTGACGCCAAAGACAATGGTTTTGTCCGCGCCATCGGCTGGGGCGGAAACCAGCACCCGCTTGGCACCGGCCGTGAGATGGGCCCCCGCCTGCGCGCGCGAGGTGAAAATACCGGTGCATTCCATGGCGATATCGACGCTTAGCTCTTTCCACGGCAATTGGGCGGGATCGCGCACGGCGGTGACGCGGATCGGCCCCTGGCCCAAATCAAGCGTATCGCCCTCAACGCTGATGCGCCCCGGAAAGCGGCCATGCACGCTGTCAAAACGCAGCAAATGGGCGTTGGCCTCGGCCGAGCCCAGATCATTGACCGCCACCACCTGCAGATCGGTGCGCGCGTGTTCCGCGATAGAGCGCAAGACCAGACGACCGATGCGACCGAATCCATTGATCGCCACACGAACCGTCATGCTTATGCTCCAGATCTTGGCGCGCCGCGCGCCGCCTTTACGCGAATGGGCTTGTCTTAACGGGCTTGGCAGCGCGCGTCCACCGCCCCATGCTGCGAGAAGACCAAGTCTTTAACCGCTGCGAGGGGCCCGTTTTGTCCGATTATCGTGCTTTGGCGCAGCTCGCCGCCGAAACCGCCCGCATGGCCGGCGCAGCGCTCCTGGCGCACCGCTCGGAATGGGCGGCGCAGGATTCGGTGCAGGGGCGCGAAGTGAAAATCCGTGCCGACGCCGCCGCCGAGGCGCTGATCTTGCCGGCTTTGCGCGCCGCCTCCCCCTACCCGGTCCTCTCGGAGGAGGCGGGCTGGAGCGGCGCGGCCGGCCCGCGCTTTTGGGCGGTGGATCCCTTGGATGGCAGCGTCAATTACCTGTTGGGCTATCCGCATGTGGGCGTATCCATCGCGCTGGTTGACGATGGCCAGCCTGTGTTGGGTGCCTTCTACAATTTCGTGCTGAACGAGATGTTTTTCGGGGCTGTCGGCCAGGGCGCGGAGCTGAACGGGCGCGCCATGCAGGTGTCTGACGTCACCCGGGCCCCTGAAGGCTTGCTGGCCACCGGCATCCCCGCGCGCGCCCGCACGGACCAGGCCTTCGCGGCCCAGCTGACCGCCCGCATGCTGGCCTTTCGCAAGGTGCGCATGATCGGCTCGGCGGCGGCGGCGCTGTGCAATGTGGCGGCGGGGCGCGCAGATGCCTATTGGGAAGAGGCCATCATGCTCTGGGATGTGGCGGCTGGCTGCGCATTGGTGCGGGCCGCGGGCGGGCGGGTGCAGATCAATGGGCCAGCTTTGGATCAGCCCCTCCTTGTTACCGCCGATAACGGCAAGCTGGCTTGGCCAGGAGACGCTCTGCTTTAGCACCGAGTTTGCACGATCACCGTGTCAATCGGCGTCCAAATCGGCGTCCCAAATGGCCCCCTTTTCCACTGCGGCGGCGGCATGAGTGAGGCCGAGATGGCCGCCCGGACAGCGAGAGCCAGCGCGCACGCATTGGCGGTGATGGCGATGCACAGATGGGATTTTCGCGTGCCCGTTCCCCCGATCAGAATGATGGTGCGCTTTTTTTGGCAAAGACATTTCGGCCACACTTGGGTGACGCACACCAATCTGGGGCGGATTGTCGCGACGTTGCGATCGGCGAAGCCGCGTGCCAATGTGAGAATGGCCCGATAGGGAGGCAGTCCATAGGTTGTCGTCAAAATGATCACGCGCCTGGCCTGGATACAGCTGCTTCGTGCGATCGCGGCGTTACTCGTGCTCATCGCGCACCTCGGTGTCATCGAGGCGAAGTATGCAATTGATCCCATTTTATCGGATTGGCTTTCAGCCGGATTTGCGGGTGTCGACCTCTTCTTTGTGATTTCGGGATTCATCATGGCGCGTCTCGCCGATGATGCGGCCCGAGGTCCTGCGGTCGCGCGCACGTTTATACTCGCACGCGCGGGAAGAATTTATCCACTCTACTGGGCGGTCACTGCTGTCATCACCGCGATGTGGCTCGTACGCCCGGACATGGTCTTTGCGTCCAACGCAACGCCAGATCTTGTCCGCTCATTTCTGCTTCTGCCCGCCGATACGCCACCGATACTTGCGGTCGGTTGGACGCTTGTGCACGAAATGTATTTTTATGTGATCTTTGCGCTCTTGCTCTTGCTGCCGAAGCGGGCGTTGCTTCCGGCGCTTTTGATCTGGGGTGCCTTTGTCGTCGGCGGTCAAATCGCCCTTATCGGAGCGGCATCCCCAGAAGCGAGAGTGGTGTTTCACCCGCTCACCTTCGAATTTATCGCGGGCGCCCTCGCGGGCTTTGGCTATCCTAGATATGCTTCAAAGTGGGGAAACCTGGCTTTGGCGTTAGGAATCAGCGGCATGGTGATGGCGCTTGGTGCGGTGATTGCAACGGGCCTCTGGAGCGACAGCGCGTTCTGGACCGGATCTTGGCTGCGTCCAACCATATTTGCTGCGCCAGGGGCGCTGCTCGTGTTCGGGCTGGCGGCCCGCGACGCCATCGGGAGAGGCGCGCCGCCGTTTTTGGTCCATTTGGGCGACCAGTCCTATGCGCTTTACCTCACCCACGTGCTGAGCTTGTCGGCAATGGGCCGTGTTTGGCAGGCTATTGCGCAGTTCGCGTCGCCAGTGGACAATGTGATCTCACTCGCCGCCTTGGTGCTTGTCGCTTATCTCGGTGCCGAGGTCGCTTTCCGGCTCGTCGATAAGCCGATCCACCACGTCGTCAGGGCCTTCACCAAAGGTCTTCCCAAAGGGCTTTCATCCGCGGCACCGCGCGGCATTTGAAGGCGATTGAGGGATGCAAGAACAGTTTCGAGGTGTTTCCTGTGTGGAATTCTGCCTCGGTTAGGCCGCCATCGCGATGGATGGCAGCGCATTGAAGTACGCCTCATTCGGCGTTTGCCGGTCAAGGCTCGAGTGCGGCCGACGGGTATTGTAAAAGCCGTCGATGTACCGGCCGAGCGAAGCGCGCGCCTCGCAGACGCTGTCATAGGCCCGCAAATAGACCTCCTCGTATGTGATGGTCCGCCACAAGCGCTCGACGAACACATTGTCCCGCCAGGCGCCCTTGCCATCCATGCTGATCGCGATTTCTTGGCTTTTCAGCAGGTTGGTGAAGGCCAGGCTCGTGAATTGCGAGCCCTGATCCGTGTTGAAGATCTCCGGCTTGCCGTGTTTCGCCAAGGCCTCTTCGAGAGCCTCGATACAGAAGGCCACATCCAGCGTGATCGCGATCACCTGGATAGGGACAAGCAATCCGCCCAACAAATCGAAATGAGGGCCCCTTTTCGACGCCCTTCACGCCAGCCAAAGGAGCCTTTTTTCCGTGCCGATCCACAACACCAAACCAGCGCGTAACGCGAACCAAGAGGGATTTTCGGGTTAAGATCATCTGGCCTCCCAACAAGGAATGATCCAAAGGCGCTGGTGATTGCTCGATCGATGGCACGGCGCGCCGGCGATCACAGCCAAGCCAGCCCGGATTTCCAGGCGCATCGCCGGCACGACCGCCAGCAACCCGCCTCACCAGCAAGGGCCTTGAACCCGGCGCAAACTGGCGATACACACGTCCTCCCGCGCGCCCGTAGCTCAGCTGGATAGAGCACCAGACTACGAATCTGGGGGTCGGGCGTTCGAATCGCTCCGGGCGCGCCAGTGTTTTCAAGGGTTTAGGGGGTTTCCGTCGATCGCCATTCAGACATAATCCGGAAATTATGTCGGATCGCGCTCGGACCTCGGCATGCGGAAAGCAGCGGAAACATGCGGAAGCACGCCGCAAAGGACGCAGCGCAGCGCACGTGTCGGAAGCAATCTCGGGTTCAAAACGACGCCGTCGATGCCCGTGTTCGCCATCGGCGATCATGCAAAG
>JAKFWI010000092.1 GCA_021731965.1 Hyphomonadaceae bacterium
AGCGGCTGGCGCGGCGCCGCTTGGTGGGCATTGCGATACTGAATTGGCGGGTTGAGCGCAAGCGCCGCGCCAGCCGCTTACCTTCATGGGCTGCTCAGGGCGAAGCGTGCGTTCCCTGGACGTTCACGGATAAATACGAAATCTGCACGCGATTTCAGGGGTGTGCATCTTTTTGTTAACGCATCTTCCCAAATGATCCCAAATAGGCCCATATAGGCCCATGAATTGGCAAACTGGATTCTTTGCAGAGGGTGCGCCTCGTGTTCGTCGGCACGCACATAGTGGGGGTGGATGGCAAGGGTCGTTGCTCGATCCCGGCACCCTTCCGCGCGGCCTTGCAGGGGGCGGATACGGTTTATGTCTGGCCTTCTTACAAGGCCTCGTGCCTGGAAGGCGGCGATCTGGCGCTGCTGCAGCGTTACCAAGCGGCCATGACGCGCCTGGAGGAGGCGCGGGACGATTTCGAATACGCAATTTTCGGCGAGGCGCGGCCATTGGAATGCGATCAAACCGGGCGGGTCAGCCTGCCGGAAATCCTGCGCCGCCATGCTGGGCTCGAGGGGCAGGCGGCCTTCACGGGCTTATCGGATCGTTTCGAGATTTGGAATCCGCCTGCCCTCGAGGAGCGGGTGCTGGCCGCGCGCGCGCGCGCGATGCAGGCGCGGGCTTTGCTGCGCCGGCAAGGACCGCAGGAGAAGTCATGAGCCACGCGCCCGTGCTGCTGGCCGAGGCGATCGCGGCATTGGCCCCGCGGGATGGCGCGCTCTATATCGATGCCACTTTTGGCGGCGGGGGCTATACGCGCGCACTGCTGGCAGCGGCCGATTGCCGGGTGATCGCAATCGATCGTGATCCGGAGGCGATCGCGCGGGCGCGGGCGCTGGCGCAGGAGTTTCCGGGCAAAGTGCTTCCCGCGCAGGGGCGGTTTTCAGGGCTCGATACCCTGGCGGGGGAGCCGGTGGCTGGCGTGGTTTTGGATGTCGGGGTCTCCTCCTTTCAGATCGATACACCCGAGCGCGGTTTTTCGTTTCGCTTCGACGCCGATCTCGATATGCGCATGGATTCCATCGGGGCCAGCGCCCTGGATGCGGTGGCGCAGCTGACGCAAAGCGGGCTGGAAGCCATGCTGCGCGATTTTGGCGAGGAGAAACAAGCGCGGCGCATCGCACGCGCCATCGTGGCGGCCCGGGCGCTGGGGCCCGTGCGCACCACCGGGCAGTTGGCGCAGCTCGTCGAGACGGCAGTGGGCGGGCGCAAAGGCGCGCGTCTGCATCCCGCCACGCGCACCTTTCAAGCCTTGCGCCTGTTGGTGAATGACGAGCTAAGCGAATTGGCGCAGGCCCTCAATGCAGCGGAGCGGATCTTGATGCCCGGCGGGCGGCTGGTGGTGGTTAGCTTCCATTCTTTGGAGGATCGGCTGGTCAAGCAGGCTTTGGCGCAGCGCGGCGGCGCGCTGGGCACCGGTTCGCGCTATCTTCCGGAAATCATCCCGCAGAGCCCGTCCTTTCGTCTGCTCAAGCGCGGCGCGGTCGAGCCCAGCGAGGCGGAGCAGGCCGCCAATCCGCGCGCGCGCTCGGCGCGGCTGCGTGCCGCGGAGCGCACCGAAGCACCCGCTTGGGGCGGGGTGGAGGCCCCGGATTTGGCCGCGGCGGCTTTGGCAGAATGGAGCGCGATCGCATGAAGCGTTTCTGGTTCAACAGCCTGGCGGCCTTGATGGCTTTGCTGCTGGCGGTGGCCTTGTACCGTGCCAAGAGCGAGGCCGATGCAGTGCGGGCCCGCGTGGTGGCGCTGGAGGCGCAGATCGCCCACACCCGCGCCGAAACCAAAGTGCTGGCAGCCGAAGGGGCGGTGCTCGATAGCCCCGCGCGGGTCGAGCGCTTGGCCAAGCGCCACCTCAATATGGCCCCCCCGGAGGAGAAAGAGTGAGTGGCCGCGCGCAGAGGCGGCGGGCTTGGCTGGCGTTGAGCCGGAGCCAAATGCTGGCTTTGGTGCTCTGTGCCGGGCTGACGGCATTGGGGGTGCGCGCGTTCACGCTGGCTTTGCGCGGCGGCGCGGAGCGCGGCGAAGCAGCCGCAAGCGTTTCCGCCATGACGCGCGCGGATATCGTGGATCGTAACGGCTTGGTGCTGGCAACTTTGGCGCCCACCTATGCGCTGACGGCCCGGCCGGCGGAAATCTGGGGCGTGGGTGAGACGGCTGGGGCGTTGATCACGGCGCTGCCGCGCTTGCAGCGCCCGGATTTGGAGCGCCGCTTGGTTTCCGCGCGCAAGCAGGTCTATCTCCTACGGGGCATGACCCCGGCAGAGCGCGACCGCGTGTTTTCGCTGGGGTTGGCCGGCATTTCCTTCGTGGAAGAGGCGCGGCGCTTTTACCCGCAGGCCAATCTGGCGGCCCATGTGCTGGGCTCGGCCGGCGTGGACCTGATCGGTCAAAGCGGCATGGAGCGCGGCTTTGATGCCAGTTTGCGCGCGCCTGGGGTGGATAAGCTCGAGACCTCCATCGATCTGCGCATGCAATACGCGCTAGAGGTCGAATTGGCGGGCGCGGTGGCGCGCGCAGGCGCACTGGGCGGGGCGGGTGTTCTGCTCGATGGCCAAACCGGCGAGGTGTTGGCGCTGGCCAGCAATCCCTCCTTCGATGCCAACCGGCCACCAGGCCCATCTTCTGACCTGCGCAAAAACCGGGCGGTGAGCGAGCGCTATGAAATGGGCTCAACCATGAAGCCCTTCACCATCGCCATGGCGCTGGATTTGGGCGTTGCCTCGCCGGATGAGTATTTCAACGTGGTGCCGCCGTATTTCGTATCTGGCGTGGAAATCCGCGAGGCGCATCCCTTGTCAGGGCCGGTTGATCTGCGGGCCATCCTTTCCAAATCCAGCAATATCGGCGCGGCGCAGCTGGCCTTGCGCGTAGGCGCGGCGCGCCAGCACAAGTATTTCGCGCTGCTTGGCCTGGAGGAGGCTTGCGCCATCGAGCTACCGGGCTCGGCCCAGCCCAATCTGGGGCCTGATGACCAGGCCTTGACCGTCGCCATTCGCGGCTATGGCCATGCGATGTCGATGTCTCTCGTTGCGCTGGCAGGGGCCTATACCGCTTTCGTCAATGCCGGAGAGGTGGTGTCACCGACCTTGCGATTGCACGTGCCGGGCGATGGGATCGTCAAGCATCGGGCCTTTTCCGCCCAGAGTGCGAACATCGTTTTGGATTATATGCGCAGCACGGTGTTGAGCGGCACGGGCCAAAAGGCCAAGCTGGCGCATATCGCCATTGCCGGCAAAACCGGCACGGCGGAAAAATTCGAGGCGGGCGGCTATGATCATGCGCGCATGCTTTCTTCTTTCGCTGCCATATTCCCGGCCGAAGCGCCGCGCTATGTCCTGCTTTTGGCGCTGGATGAGCCGCGCCCCGTCGATGGCGGTGCAACGGGCGGCGTGGTTGCTGCACCTTCCGCGGCCCGGGTGGTGACGCGCATCGCGCCATTCTTGGGGCTTGGCCTCGGTGGCTCGGGGCTGGGCAATGCGGGAGAGAGCGCGCGCACCGCAGGAGGAGTGGAGTTATGAGGCTTAGCGCTGTGTTCGGCGAGGCGGCCGGGCTTAACGGCGAATTGGAAATCACCGGCATCACCGCCGATAGCCGGCGCGTGCAGCCGGGCTTCGTGTTTGCGGCCTTGCAAGGCTCGCTGAGCCATGGCCGCGATTACCTCGAGGCGGCGATGGCCAGCGGCGCGGTGGCCATCCTCAGCGGGCCCGAGCTGGTGCCACCAACCGGCATCGCCCATATCGTGGCGGCGGAGCCGCGCTTGGCGCTGGCTTTGGCGGCCTCCCGGCTGTTTCCGCGCCAGCCCGAAACCATCGCCGCCGTCACCGGTACGAATGGCAAAAGCTCAACGGTGGATTTCTTGCGCCAGATCTGGGCGGCGGGCGGCCTGCGCGCGGCCAGCCTGGGCACGCTCGGCGCCATCGGCCCCAACGGGCGGATCGATCTGGGCCACACCACGCCTGATCCGGTGGCCATCCACGAAACGCTGCAACGCCTGCAGGATGAAGGCGTCACCCATGCGGCGATGGAGGCTTCCAGCCACGGATTGGATCAATTCCGCCTGGACGGGGTGCGGCTGGTAGCGGGGGCCTTCACCAATCTTTCGCAGGATCATTTGGATTACCACCAAACCATGGAGGCCTACCGCAGCGCCAAGCTGCGCATGTGGGATTTGCTGCCCGTGGGCGCGCCCGCCATCATCAATGCCGATGCCAATGAGGCGCCGGCCTTTGAGGCGGCCGCCAAGCTCAGACGTCTGGAGGTAATCAGCTGCGGCTGGCGTGCTGAGCATCTGAAGATTCGCGAGATCTGGCCGCGGCCCAACGGCCAGCGCCTGGAGCTTTCCTGGCACGGTGCGCGCACCCAGGTGGATTTGCCGCTAATCGGTGAATTCCAGGCTCTCAATGCCGTGACAGCCGCGGCGCTGGCCTTGGCGCTAGGCAGCGCTCCCGATGCCGTGTGGGCGGGCATGGCGCGGCTGGTGCCGGTGCTGGGGCGCATCGAGCATGTCGGCTCCACGCCGGATGGTGCGCATGTTTTTGTCGATTACGCGCATACCCCCGACGGGCTGGACGTGCTGCTGCGCGCCGCGCGTCCGCACGCCCCTGGGCGGATCCTTCTGGTGTTTGGTTGCGGCGGGGATCGCGATCGCGGCAAGCGCGCCAAGATGGGGGCCATCGCTGCCCGCTTCGCCGATTTGGTGATCGTGACGGATGATAATCCGCGCTCGGAAGAGCCGGCCGCCATCCGCCAGGCCATCCTTGCCGCCTGCCCAGGCGCGCGCGAGATCGGTGATCGCGCCGCCGCGATCCATACGGCCATCGGCGCGCTGCGCCCCGGCGATGCTTTGCTGATCGCTGGCAAGGGGCACGAAACCGGTCAGATCGTGGGCAAGACCGTGCTGCCTTTCTCTGATCAAGATGCGGCACGCGATGCGCTGCAAAGCCGGGGGGTGGCCCATGCATGACGGCCGCTTGAGCCAAGCCCTATGGACCGCCGAGGCGGCCGCCGATGCCGCCCATGGCCGCCTTTTGGGGGCCGATTCCTGGATCGCCACCGGCTTGTCGATCGATACCCGCTCTTTGCTGCCGGGGGATATGTTCGTGGCGCTGCAGGACACCCGCGACGGGCACGATTTCGTCAAGGACGCGTTCGCGCGTGGTGCCAGCGCGGCTTTGGTCAGCCTTGCGCCGGAAGGGGCCAGCATGGGGCCTTTGGTGCTGGTCGATGAGACCTTGCAAAGCCTGCGGGGCTTGGCGATAGCAGCGCGTCAACGCTGCCCGGCCAAACGCGTGGCGATCACCGGCTCGGTTGGCAAAACCAGCGTCAAGGAGGCCTTGTCCGCGGCGTTAGCGCACGCGGGGCCCACCCATTGCGCGGTGAAAAGCTTCAACAACCATGTCGGCGTGCCGTTGACTTTGGCGCGCATGCCGGCCGCCAGCGCCTTTGGCGTGTTCGAAGTCGGCATGAATCATCGCGGCGAAATCGCCCCGCTGGCGGCCTTGGTCGCGCCCGATCTGGCCATCATCACCACCATTGCGGCCGTGCACCTGGAGGCGCTCGGCACCCTCGAAAACATTGCTGTGGAGAAAGCCGATCTGTTTGGCGGCTTGGCGGCGAACGGGGCGGCCTTGCTGCCAGCCGAAGCCGCGCACGCTGACATCCTGATCGCGGCGGCGCAACGAGCGGGCGCCCGAGTGATCCGCTTTGGGCGGGCTGCGGGCTTGGAGGCGCGGTTGCTGTCGTTTGAAGCGGGGGCGGAAGGCTCGATCGCCGAAGCGGAGATTTTTGGCCAGCGCGTGCGCTATGCCATTGGCGCGCCGGGCGGGCCGTGGGCCCTCAACGGCTTGGCGGTGATGACGGCCAGTGTGCTGCTGACCGGCTCGGCAGAACCGGCCATTCAGGCACTGGCGGCGCTGATGCCAGCCCCGGGGCGCGGACAGGCGCAAGCCATCAGGGGCCCCAAAGGCACCTTCACTTTGGTCGATGATTCTTACAATGCCAGCCCCATATCCATGGCTGCGGCGCTGGAAACCCTGAAACTGCGCCCGCTCGCGCCCGGTGGGCGGCGCATCGTGGCACTGGGTGACATGCTGGAGCTGGGCGCGCAAGAGCGCGCGCACCATGCCGCTTTGGCACCTCTGCTGGTGCAGGCGGGGGTGGATCGGGTGTTCGCGGCGGGCCCTCTGATGGCCGCCTTGTGGGAGAAATTGCCCCCCGCTCAGCGCGGCATTTATGCCTCTGTAGCCGACTCACTCATCCCTCATATAGTAGATGATCTACGCAATGGGGACATGATCTTGATTAAAGGCTCGAATGGGTCGCGTATGCATCAGGTGGCGGCGGCGCTGGTCAAGCTGGCCGTGAACTGAGGGAGGAAGGCGTTCCATGCTCTATTTGTTGCTGACGCCGTATGCGGACACCTTCCAGGTGTTCAATCTGTTCCGCTACATCACGTTCCGGACCGGCGGGGCCGTGGTTACGGCGCTGATCGTGGCTTTCCTGATCGGTGCGCCGCTCATTGATTGGCTGCGTCGCAAGCAGGGCAAGGGCCAGCCGATCCGCGAAGACGGCCCCCAAACGCATTTGCTGACCAAAAAGGGCACGCCCACCATGGGCGGCTTCATCATCCTGATCAGTTTCGGCGTGGCGGCGCTTTTGTGGGGGGATTTGGCCAATCTCTATGTCTGGGCGGTGTTGATCGTCACGTTCGGCTTTGGCGCGATTGGTTTTTCCGATGATTTCGCCAAAGTCACCAAGCAAAAAACCGATGGCCTGTCGGGGCGGGCGCGCTTGCTGCTGGAGGGCTTTATCGCCGGCCTCGGCACGATTTTGGTGATGTATGCGTCCTGGAGCTCCAATCCCGAAGGTATCCCGTTTGGCCAAACCTTTTCGGCGGCCGTGCTCGGCGGCGGTGATTTTTCCAGCGTTGCCGTGCCTTTGTTCAAGGATGTGCTGATCCCGCTGGGCCCGGCTTTCATCGGCTTTGCGTTGCTCGTGATCGTTGGGGCGGGCAATGCGGTGAATTTCACCGATGGGCTCGATGGGCTCGCTATCGTACCGGTGATGATCGCCGCTGCCACGTTTGGCTTCATCACCTATCTGGTCGGCAATTCGGTGTTCGCCTCGTATTTGCAGGTCAATTTCGTTCCGGGCGTTGGGGAATTGGCGCCGCTTTTGGGGGCTATTTTGGGCGCTGGCCTGGGCTTTCTTTGGTATAACGCCCCGCCGGCGCGCGTGTTCATGGGCGATACGGGCTCCTTGGCGCTGGGCGGCATGCTGGGCATGACGGCCGTGGCCGCCAAGCATGAATTGGTGCTGGCCATCGTGGGCGGGCTGTTCGTGCTGGAGGCCCTTTCGGTGATGATCCAGGTGGCGGTGTTCAAGGCCACCGGCAAGCGCGTCTTCTTGATGGCTCCGATCCACCATCATTTCGAAAAGCTGGGCTGGCAAGAATCCACCGTGGTGATCCGCTTCTGGATCGTGGCGGTGATTTTTGCCATGGCGGGTTTGGCAACCCTAAAGCTGCGGTGAGGAGCGCGCCGTGATCCCCATCGTCGAATTCGCTGGCCGGGATGTGGCGGTGTTCGGGTTGGCCCGATCGGGCCTTTCTGCTGCCAAGGCCCTAAGCGCGGGCGGGGCCAATGTATTTGCCTGGGACGATTCAGAGCCGGCCCGCGCGCGCGCTGAAAGCGAAGGCGTGGCGGTGCAAGATATCAACGCCCGCGATTGGCGCAGCTTTGCGGCTTTGGTGCTGTCCCCCGGCGTGCCGTTGACGCATCCACAGCCGCACCGGGTGGTGGAATTGGCACGGGCGGTGGGTGTGCCCATCATTTCGGATGTCGAATTGTTCGCCAGGGCCGTGAATGCGCGCCCCGCCCATGCGCGCCCGAAAATCATTGGCGTGACTGGCACAAATGGCAAATCCACCACCGCTGCGTTGATCGCCCATATCCTGGAGGTATGCGGCAAGGATGCGCGCCTGGGCGGCAATATCGGGCGCGGGGTGCTCGATCTCGCGCCGCTGCATGCCGGCGCGATCTATGTATTGGAGCTTTCTTCCTATCAGCTCGATCTGGTTGAAAGCCTGCGCTGCGATGTGGCGGTGTTTTTGAATCTGGCTCCAGATCATCTCGATCGCCACGGCACCATGGAAAATTATCTTGCCGCCAAAAAGCGCGTGCTGCGCAATCAAGGCGCGGGAGATTGGGCGATTATCGGCGTGGATTCCCCTGAGACCGCGCGGTTGCTCACGCAGATTACGGCGGCAGGCGTTCCGCAGGCCGCGCCGATTTCCAATCGCCAGGCATTGGGGCGAGGCGTGTGCGCCTTGGGCGGACGGCTGTATGACGGGCTGACGGGCCGCGCCGAGCCGGTGCTCGAACTCGCGCACGCGCCGGCTTTACCCGGTGCACACAATGGTCAAAACGCCGCCGCCGCTTATGCCGTGGCTCGGGCGGTGGGCCTGGAATCGCGCCGCATCGCCGCCGCCATCGAAACCTTTCCGGGCCTGCCGCACCGGCTGGAGCGCGCCGGCGAGATCGACGGCGTGCGTTTCATCAACGATTCCAAGGCCACCAATCCCGATGCCGCTTCGCAAGCCTTGAGCGCCTTTCCCGCGGTGCGCTGGATCGCCGGCGGCCGCGCCAAAGAGGGCGGTATCGAGGCGCTTTCGCCGCTGTTCGCGCGCGTTACCAAGGCCTATCTGATCGGCGAAGCGGGGCCGAGCTTCGCGCGCACGCTGGGCGGGCAGCGGCCGGTGCAGGTGTGCGGCGATCTGGCCCAAGCCGTGCAGCAGGCTTTCACGGATGCGCGCGCGGAGGGGGATCGCAACAGCGTGGTGTTGCTCTCGCCGGCCTGCGCTTCTTTCGATCAATTCAAGGATTTCGAGCACCGCGGCGAATGCTTCAAAGCCGAAGTTCGCACGCTTGAGGCGGCCTTTGGCGAGTCGACGCGGGCGGGGCTTGCGGCGCTATCCTCCGTTACCACGCCGCCCGTTTTGCGCTTTGGCGGCGCGGCGTGACGCTCGCGGCGACCCTGAGCGGGATCGAGACGCGCGCCCGAGGCCTTGAGCGCAGCCTGATCACGGCTACATCCTTGCTCGTTGCCATCGGCTTTGTGCTGGCTTTGGCCGCGAGCCCGGTGGCGGCCGCGCGCACCTCGATCGACGGGGTGTTTGAATTGGCCATTCGCCATGCCTGGGCCGTGCTGCTGGCGGGCGTGACCCTCTGCGTTCTGAGCCTCGTTTCGCCGCGCATGGTGCGGCGTGTTTGCGTGGCATTGTTCCTGATCGGTTTGCCCTTATTGTTGGCGGTGCTGGTCTTCGGCGGGGAGATCAAGGGCGCGCAGCGGTGGATCCATATTGGCGGCGTATCTTTGCAACCCTCGGAGCTGCTGAAGCCGGCGGTGGTGGTGCTAAGCGCGTGGATGCTGTCGGAAAAGACCGCCGAGCCACGCTTTCCGGGCTATTCGGCGATGGCGCTGATCGCTTTGCCGGTGTTGGGGCTGTTGTTTACACAGCCGGATTTTGGCCAAACCGCTTTGCTGTGCACGACGCTGGTGGCCATGCTGTTTCTGGCGGGCGCGCCAATGTGGTGGATGGGGTTGGCGCTGGCCATCGGCACCGCCGGCGGCGGGGCTGCCTACGCCATTTATCCGCATGTGCGCGCGCGCTTCGATGGCTTTCTCGACCCCGATAAAGGCGGCGGCCAGGTAGGCAAGGCGTTGCAAACCATCAGCTCTGGCGGGGTGTTTGGTCGCGGGCCGGGTGAGGGCACCCTGAAGATGTCGCTGCCCGATGCGCATGCCGATTTCGTCTATGCCGTGGCCGCAGAAGAATTTGGCTTATTACTGAGTTTGGGTCTGCCTTTGCTCTATGGCTGGATCGCCTGGCGGGGCCTGACGCTGACGCAATCCGCCAGCACGCCCTTCGCCAAACTGGCCGCCGGGGGCCTGATCAGCCTGTTCGTGCTGCAGGCTGCCATCCATGTGGCGGTGAATGTGGGCTCCATCCCTGCTAAGGGCATGACCTTGCCTTTGGTGTCCTATGGGGGCTCTTCCATGCTAGGCTCGGCCATCACGCTCGGCTTGATCTTGGCCTTGTTGCGGCGCGAAACACGCATGGAGGCAATCCATGGCTGAAATGATGGGCGAAGGCGCACAGCCAAAGCGCTTGATCATCGCCGCCGGCGGCACGGGCGGCCATATGTTTCCCGCGGCGGCATTCGCCGAGGTGATGCGCGCGCGCGGCTGGCTGGTGACTCTGATGACGGACGCGCGCGGCCGGCGCTACGCTGAGGGCTTTCCGGCCGACGCGGTAGAGGATGTGCCGGCGGCCACCTTCCAGGGACGCAACCCCCTGCGGTTGGCGCTCGCGGGGGTGAAGATCATGCAGGGCATTGGCGCGGCGCGGGCGCGCCTGCGGGTGCTGGCACCCAAATTGGTGGCGGGATTTGGCGGCTATCCGTCTCTGCCGGCGCTATGGGCTGCGCGCGATCTGCATATCCCCATCCTGATTCATGAGCAAAACGCGGTGCTGGGGCGGGTCAATCGTTTTTTCTCGCGCCATGCTGCGGCGGTGGCCAGCGGTTTTGAGCGGCTCGATCGGCTGGCCCCTGAAGCGGCCGCGCGCCATGAGGCCGTCGGCAATCCGGTGCGCCCAGCGATGATCGCCGCGCGCGAGGGGCCTGCGCCTCTTGCCCCGGCCGGCGGAGAATTGGTGCTGCTGGCCACCGGTGGCAGCCAGGGCGCGCGTTTGTTCGGCCAAATCATTCCCAAGGCGGTGATCGCACTTGAGCCGGCTTTGCGCGCGCGCCTGCGGATCGTGCAGCAAGTGCGCGAAGAGCAGATGGAGGCGGTGCGGCGCATCTATCACGGCGCGGGCGTTGCCGCGGAGGTCGCGCCGTTTTTCAAGGACATGGCGCAGCGCTTGGCCGGCGCGCATCTGGTGATCGCGCGCGCGGGGGCCTCTACCGTCACGGAATTGCTGGTGGTGGGCCGGCCCGCCATCCTCATCCCCCTGGCGATCGCCACAGATGATCATCAAACCGCCAACGCCGAGGCGATGACCCAAGTTGGCGCAGCGGACGTTTTGTCCGAGAGCGCCTTCACGTCGGAAAACCTCACGGCGCTGTTGGCGAAGCGGCTTGGCGATACGCATGATCTGAGCGTGCGGGCGGCGGCGGCGCGCGCGGCTGGGCATCCGGGGGCCGCTGCGGCACTGGCCGAGGTGGCGGAGCGGGTGGCCTGGCCATGAGCCTGCGGGTGCTCGATCAGGGCTGCTTCGCGGCCAAGGTGATCAATGAAGATGCCATCGGAGCGGTAGGCGATTTCGCCTGGGTGCTGGATGGCGCGACCGGCCTGGGCCGCAATCTGGTTGCACCTGCCACGAGCGACGCGGCCTGGCTGGCGCAGACCATCAGCGCGGACTTATCGGCGGCGTGCGCGCAGCCCGATGATCGACCCACGCAGGAGATCGTGCGCGCTGTGCTCACCCAGGTGCAGGCGCGTTACCACCAGGCTCTGGCCGGCCAGGCGGTTGAACCGTTTGAGCGCCCCACCGCTGCCGGCATCCTCCTGCGGATGCAGGCGGATCATCTGGAGCTGACCAGTTTCGGCGATTGCCGGGCGATCTTTATGGGCGCGGACGGCTTGGAGAGCTTTGGCGGCGGGGTGGTCGAGGCGCTCGATCATGCCAGCATTGCGGCGCTGAAAGCGGTGTTTGCGGCCCAGCCGGAGGCCAGTTTGGCGCAGGCGCGCGAGGCCATATGGCCCTTGCTGCGCCGTCAGCGCGCCAATTTCAACACTGAGGGCGGCTATTGGGCATTGGCCCCCGATCCCGATGTGGCAAGGCACGGCCAACAACGGCGATTGGCGCGCGGCCCGGGGGGGACGGCCAGCCTGCTGCTGGCCTCCGATGGCTTTACCCGCCTATGGGACGTCTTCGCTTTGCTGGCCCCGGAGGATGCTCTGCGCATCTGCGTGGACGGCGGTGGCGGTGCGCTTTACGCACGCCTGCGGGCCGCTGAGCGCGCCGATCCGCAAGCGCGTGCCTTCCCGCGCATCAAGCAGCACGATGACGCCAGTTGGCTGTGCATCCAGGTTTAGCTGGGTGTAGACATAGGCCGAGGGAGATGGTCATGACCAGTGCGCGCCGCATTCCGTTCGAGCCCGGGCCAGTGCATTTCATTGGTATTGGCGGCATTGGCATGTCCGGCATCGCTGAGGTGATGGCCAATCTGGGCTATCAGGTGCAGGGCAGCGACGCGAAAATCTCGGCCAATACCGAGCGCTTGTTGGCGCGCGGCATCGACGTGCGCATCGGCCACGGGGCCGAGCAGGTGGGCGAAGCGGGCGTCGTCGTGGTGTCTTCGGCGATCAAAGCTGGCAATCCCGAGATCGAGGCGGCGCGCGCCAAGGGTGTGCCGGTGATCCGCCGCGCCGATATGCTCGCAGAATTGATGCGGCTGAAATGGACGGTCGCCATTGGCGGCACGCATGGCAAAACCACCACCACCTCGATGGTGGCGGCCTTGCTGGAGGCGGCTGGTGCCGATCCCACCGTGATCAATGGCGGCATTATCAATTCCTATGGGGCCAACACCCGCATGGGCGAGGGCGATTGGATGGTGGTGGAGGCGGACGAAAGCGACGGCTCCTTCACGCGCCTTCGCGCCACCAGTGTCGTTGTCACCAATATGGATGCCGAGCATCTGGATCATTATGGCTCTCTCGATGCCATGCTGCGCGCCTACCAGGATTTCGTGGAAAACATCCCCTTCTATGGCTTTGCCGTGCTGTGCGTGGATCACCCCCAGGTGCAGGCTTTAGCCGCCAAGGTGCAGGATCGCCGCACCATCACCTATGGCTTTAATCCGCAGGCGGATTTTTGCGCGGTGAATGTGCGCCCCGGCAAAACCGGCTCGACCTTCGATGTGCTGGCGCGCCGGCGCGGCGAGGGGGTGGCCATGGCCATGGAGGATGTGTTCCTGCCGGCCCCTGGGCGCCATAATGTGCAAAATGCGCTTGCCGCCATCGCGGTGGCGCGCGAGCTGGGTGCCGATAAAGAAGCCATCCGCCGGGGCCTCGCGGGCTTTGCCGGGGTCAAGCGCCGCTTCACCGATGTGGGCAGCTGGGACAAGGTGCGCGTGATCGACGATTACGCCCACCACCCGGTAGAGATCGCCGCGGTGCTGGCCACGGCCAGGGAGGTCAGCGAGGGGCGGGTCATCGCCATCGTGCAGCCGCACCGCTTCAGCCGGCTGCGCGATCTGTTTCAGGATTTCTCTACCTGTTTCAATGACGCCGATGTCGTGGCGGTGGCGGACGTCTACGCCGCCGGGGAGGCCGCGATCGAGGGCGTGGATGCCCAGGCCTTGGTGGCCAGCCTGATACTACACGGCCACCGCAGCGCCCGCGCGCTGGGCCCGCTAGAAGGCCTGGCCGATTTCGTGTGCCAGGAGGCGCAGCCCGGCGACATCGTGGTGTGCATGGGCGCGGGCGATATCACCCTCGCCGCCAATGGCCTGGTGGCGAAGCTGGGCTAAGGGGGCGCAGGCTTGTAAATCTGCGTCATCCCTCCGGGCCGCAGACGAGGGTGGATCCATGGATGCCACCGTTCTTCGCTGCGCTTCGGCCAATGGCATGACGCACCTGTAGAAGCCGCCGCGGCAGCCTGCTACATGCGCTGATGCCTGATCGCCTGCTTGCCGCGCTGAGCCCTTTACCCCCTGTACGCGGCAAATTGCTGCGCGAAGAGCCGCTGGCACCTTTCACCTGGTTTCAGGTTGGCGGGCCGGCCAGCGCCATGCTGCTGCCGGCCGATGAGGAGGATCTGGCCTTCGTTTTGGCGGCTTCACCGGCGGATCTGCCGGTTTTGGCCTTGGGCGTCGGCTCCAACATCATTGTGCGCGATGGGGGTGTGGAGGGTCTTGTTGTGCGCCTGGCGGGCAAGGCCTTTGCCGGGCTGGAGGCCCTGGAAGGCGGGCGCGTGCGCGCCGGGGCCGGGGCGCTGGACAAGACGGTGGCTCGCTTCGCCGCCGCGCAAGGCTTAAGCGGGCTGGAATTCCTTTCGGGCATTCCCGGCACGATCGGCGGGGCCTTGGCCATGAATGCAGGCTGTTATGGCCGCGAAATCAGGGATGTGCTGATCTGCGCCCGCGCCATGGACCGATCCGGGCGCATCCACACGCTGAGCCAAGCCGATTTCGGCTTTTGCTATCGCGGCAATGCAATGGGCGATGGGCTGATCTTCCTGGATGCGCTGCTGCAGGGCGCGCCGGATGAGCCTGCCGCGATCACCGCCCGCATGCAGGAGATCACCGCCAAGCGCGAAGCCGCCCAGCCGATCCGCGAAAAAACCGGGGGCTCAACCTTTCGCAACCCGCCTGGCCATGCGGCCTGGGCGCTGATCCATGCCGCCGGTCAGCGCGGCGCGCGGCTCAACGGGGCCGAAGTTTCGAAAAAGCACTGCAATTTCTTGATAAACACCGGGCAGGCCAGCGCCGCTGACATCGAAGGCCTGGGCGAGGCGGTCCGCGCCGCCGTTTTGGCCCATAGCGGCATTGATTTGCATTGGGAGATCAAGCGCATCGGAAAATTTCTCCCCGGGGGGACAACCCCATAGCCGTGCGTTAACCTCCTTGCGCTTGGGTGGAGCCAATAAGGAGACAGCGCATGGCGCGGGTGGTGGTGCTATTGGGCGGGATCAGCCCTGAGCGACCGGTGAGCCTGGTTTCGGGAGCGGCCTGCGCGGCCGCGGCCCGCCGCCTGGGCCACCAGGTCCATGAAATTGATCCGCAAATGCCCGATTGGATCGCGCAGATCGCGGCGCTGCGGCCTGACAAGGTGCTGAACGCACTTCATGGGGTTTGGGGTGAGGATGGGCGCGTGCAAGGCGTGCTCGATTGGCTGGGCTTTGCCTATACCCATTCCGGAGTGGCCGCCTCAGCGCTGGCCATGGATAAAACCAAGGCCAAGGCGGTGTTGGCGGGGCTGGGAGTGCCACTGGCGAACGGGCTGCTGATCAGCCGCTTCGAGGCAGCCAAGGCCCATCCCATGGAGCCGCCTTATGTCGTGAAGCCCAATGCTCAGGGCTCATCCGTGGGGGTGTTCATCGTGCGCAAGGGGGCCAATCGGCCACCCGGGCAATTGCTCGATCCCGATTGGAGCTATGGGGACGAGGTTTTGGTCGAGGAATTCATCGCCGGTAAGGAATTGACCGTCGCGGTACTGGGTGACGAATCTTTATGTGTAACAGAGATCCTTCCTTCAGTCGATTTTTACGACTTTGCGGCCAAGTATTCTGAAGGAGGGTCTCGCCACCAGATTCCAGCCGATCTCCCGCAGAGTGTTAGCCAGGCGGCCTGTGAGGCCGCGCTGCTGGCGCACCGGGGGCTGGGGTGCCGCGGCGTGACCCGCTCAGATTTTCGCTACGACCCAGAACGGGGACGCCTTGTGTTGCTAGAAGTGAACACCCAGCCAGGCATGACGCCGACTTCGCTCGCCCCTGAGCAGGCGGCCCATCGCGGCATGAGCTTTGACGATTTGGTGCAATGGATGCTGGAGGATGCCTCATGGCCGCGGTGAGAGCGCGTCGACCGGCACCGCCGGCCCCGCCACCCAAAGGGCCACGGCCGCCGTTTCGGGGGCCGCGTTTGGCGGCCATGAAAGCGGGGGGACGCGATTTGGCGCGCAGCCTCAATTCCTTGCCGGATTCGCGCGGGATTGGCGTGGCCGCTGCCAGTGCTTTGCTGATGCTTGGGGCCGCTGTGGCCGGTGCTGCGTGGATTGGGGGCTCGTTGTTTGATATGCGTGAAGCGATTGGCGGGGCCAGTGATGCGGCGGCGGCGCGCATGGGCCTGAAAGTGCTGTCGGTGGAAGTCGACGGCGTGACCGGCGCGCGCGAAGCCGAGGTGAAGGCTGCCGCCTTGCCGGCGGGGCGTTTTTCCATGCTGTCAGCGGATCCATCAGATGTAAAAGCGCGCCTGGAAGGCCTGCATTGGGTGCGCGCCGCCACGGTGCGGCGCCTGTGGCCGTCCACGCTGCACGTTAAGGTTGATCGGCGCGAGGCTTATGCCTTGTGGCAGCGCGGCGGCGTGGCCACCGTGGTGGATGCCCATGGCCGCCCCGCGCCCGACGCGCAGCTCGCGGATTATGCGCATTTGCCGATTTTGGTGGGGGCTGACGCTTTGGGCGCTTCGGAGCCGATTTTGGTCGCCCTCGAGGAGGCCCCAGCAGTGCGGGAGCGCGCTTATGCTTTGGTGCGTGTTGGTGGGCGCCGCTGGGACATCGAAATGCGCTCCGGCACGCGGATTTTGCTGCCCGAGCTGCGCGCCGATCGCGCTTTAGAGCGGCTGGAGGGGCTGCATAAGCTGCACGGTCTGCTCGATCGCCAGCTTGAGCGGCTGGACATGCGCAATACCGGTGAATTGGTGGCGCTACCAAATCGCGCGCCCGCCAATGCAGGGCCACAGGTGGCGCGCGTCGATCGGCGCCTCGCGCAGGGAGTCTAAACCATGGCCAGGGCCGCGACACGGGCACCAAATCGGCCAACCAGCGCGGTGCGCGAAACCGGCTTGGCGCGGGAAACCGTAGAGGGTCCGCGCACGCCCTGGGCGGCTGCCGTGGATGTGGGCGTGTCGAAATGCGCGGTGATGATTGGCTCGCTCAATAACGAGGGCGACTTGCTGGCGCGCGGCATCGGGGTGCAAAGTGCGCGGCGCGGCCCACGCGGTGCGCCAAGCGATTTCGATGCTGCGGTGCGCTCTTTGCGTGTGGCGCTGGATCAAGCGGAGCGCGCCAGCGGCCTGGTGGTGGAAACCGCGGCGGCGGCCTATTCGGGGCCAGGCGTGCGCAGTGCCCGCGCCCACGGCGCCACCAAATTGCTGCGCGGGGTGGTGGATGCGCGCGATGCCAAGGCCGCGCTGGATGCAGCGCGCGATGCCGTGTGCGAGGCCGGCCGCATCGCTTTGCACGTCGCGCCGATTTGTTATCGCATCGATGACGGCCCGCCTCTGGCCGATCCGCGCGGCAAAAGCGGCAAGCGGCTGGAAGCAGAAGTCCTGGTCGTCACCGCCCCTCAAATGGCTATTATGGGCATGGAAGATTTGGCGCGGGAGGCTGGCCTTCGCCTTTCTCGTGTTGTGGCAGGGCCTTATTGCGCCGCGCTTGCTTGCACCGCGCCCGCCCAGCGCCGCGAGGGGGCCTTGCTGATCGATCTGGGGGCCAGCGCCACCGGAATTGCGGCTTTTGCCGGCGCGGGCCTGGTGTTTTGTGAAACCTTGCCGACGGGCGGGGCGCGTCTTTCCGAGGATTTGGCGGCCCAATTCGGCACCAGCTTTGCGGCGGCGGACCGCGCCAAGGTCGCTTACGGCGGGCAGGCCGGGCTGGCGGCGCGCGGCGTGCGCGTGGAGGTGCCGCGGCTGGGCAGTGATGGCCGGCTCGAACCCTCTATGGTGGATCCCGCGGCTTTGCACAGTTTGCTCGCGCCGATGCTGAGCCAGATCTTTGAGCGCGTGGCCGCGCGGATCGCCCAAGCGGGCTTTGTGCCGGAGGATTTTCAGAGCATTGCCTTGACCGGCGGCGGGGCTTTGCTGGCAGGGGCCACTTCGGCGGCGCAGCGCTGCCTTGGCATTCCTGCTGAAATCGCCGCTGTGGACGGCCTGGAAAGCGCGGAGGAGGCCGAAGCGGCGCCCACCTTTTCGGCCGCGGCGGGCCTGTTGCGCTGGGCGCTGGATCGCCCGGCGGAGGCCACGCTTGGCACCGGACTTGCTTCCAAGCCTTCCAGGCCAACAAAACGGACCAGTGTTCCGATCGCGCCGGAAAGGGCTGTCGGGCGGGCCTGGGACTGGCTCAGAGAGAATCTTTGAAAACTTTGCGCCCGCATGGATAGTATTTGTTGCGCCGAATCTGCCTGACTGGGCAAGCGGCTCCATATAG
Source organism: Hyphomonadaceae bacterium (assembly GCA_021731965.1). Taxonomy (GTDB): domain Bacteria; phylum Pseudomonadota; class Alphaproteobacteria; order Caulobacterales; family Aquidulcibacteraceae. The sequence goes on from JAKFWI010000092.1 coordinate 17,977, forward strand.
GCTAATCAAGCGCAGGGCTGCTATTTTCTGCTTAACACTTGGCTGGAACCGGGTAAAGTTATCGCGTTATCGCCAGGAGTGATCGATGATTCATTTGAGCGATCCGACCATCCACGATCTTCGCCCTCGCATTGTGGTGTTCGGTGTCGGTGGCGCAGGCGGCAATGCCGTCAACAACATGATCGATGCGCGCCTGCAGGGCGTTGAGTTTGTCGTGGCCAATACCGATGCGCAGGCGTTGACGCGGGCGAAAACGCCGAAGCGCATTCAGCTCGGGGCGAATATCACCGAGGGCCTCGGTGCCGGCGCGCGGCCAGAGATCGGCCAGGCGGCGGCGCAAGAAAGCCATAGCGATATTGCGCAATTCCTTGGCTCCGCGCACATGGTGTTCGTGGCGGCGGGCATGGGCGGCGGCACCGGCACGGGCGCAGCCCCCGTGATCGCCCGCGCGGCGCGTGAGCGCGGCATCTTGACCGTGGCGGTGGTCACCAAGCCCTTCCACTTTGAGGGCCAGCGGCGCATGGCTTTGGCGGAGGCTGGCGTCCAGGAATTGCGCAAGCATGTGGATACGCTGATCGTCATTCCCAATCAAAATCTCTTCCGCATCGCCAATGATCGCACCACCTTCGCCGAGGCCTTCCAGCTGGCCGATCAGGTGTTGTATTCGGGCGTGCGCGGCGTCACCGATTTGATGGTCATGCCCGGGCTGATCAATCTCGATTTCGCGGACGTGCGCACCGTGATGGCGGAAATGGGCACGGCGATGATGGGCACGGGGGAGGCGGATGGCGTGAACCGCGCGATCGATGCCGCGCGCGGCGCGATCACCAATCCGTTGCTGGATATCATTTCCATGCGCGGGGCCCGCGGCGTGCTGATCAACATCACCGGCGGCTTCGACATGACGCTGTATGAGGTCGATGCCGCCGCCAACGAAATCCGCGCCGAAGTGGATTCGCACGCCAACATCATCTTGGGCTCCACCTTTGACGAGAGCATGGATGGGCGCATGCGGGTGTCGGTGGTGGCCACTGGCATCGACGATGAGGCGGTGGTGGCGCAGCATACCATCGTGCCGGCCCCGCGGCGCGCCTCCGAAGGCTTTGCCGTGCGGCCCCGCGCGGCAGCGGATGGGGCAGATCACCACGAGGATGAAGATGCCTTCGCCTTCGAGGCTGCTGAAACGGAAGAAAAGCGCAAGGGATTCAATTGGTTTGGCCTGCTGAAGAATGCCGGTGCGGCAGAAGCACCTGCGCCGGCGCATGCCACGGAGGCCCGGCAGGATCGTGATCCGCGCGGCACCGACGTGCCTGGGGACGAGGAGCTGGAAATCCCGGCCTTCTTGCGCCGCCAGATGACGCCGCGCTGACGCCGGCCGGGGGTGCCTCCGCCATGCGCCGCACCCTAGCCAAGCCAGTGACACGCGAAGGGATCGGCGTCCATTCCGGCCAGCTGTCGCGCTGTACGCTGCACCCTGCTGAAAGCCATACCGGCATGGTGTTCACGGTCGGTGCGGTGCGTTTACCCGCGCACTTTGCGCATGTAAGCTCCAGCCAGCAGAGAACCGTGCTGACGAGCGCGGATGGCAATACCAGCGTCGCGACGATCGAGCACTTGCTCGCGGCATGTTATGGTCTGGGAGTGGATGATGTGCGCATCGACCTGGTGGGCCAGGAGGTGCCGATCCTCGATGGCTCAGCGGCGTCTTGGTGCGCGGCTTTGCTGGAGGCGGGGCTGCGGGAGCAAACCGGCGTGCGCGCGCCGCTGCGGACCCAAGCGCCTTTGCAGGTTTTTGATGGCCAGCGTTGGGCCCGGCTGGAGCCAGGGGACGGCTTGACGCTGGATATCACTGTAGATTTCCCCGATCCCGGCATAGGTGCCCAGCGCCTGAACTGGACGCTAACGGCGCAGTCTTTCCTGGAAGAGATCGCGCCTGCCCGCACTTTCGGCCTGTTCAGAGATCTTGATCGCTTGCGCGCCGCCGGCCTCGGCTTGGGGGCCAGCCTGGATAACACGGTCGCTTATGATCAGGGGCGGGTGCTTAACCCCGAGGGGCTGCGTTTTCCCGATGAGCCGGTGCGGCACAAGGCCCTGGATGTGCTGGGGGATCTGGCCTTGCTGGGCGCGCCCTTGGAGGGGCGCTTAACCATGATGCGCCCGGGGCACGCCCTCACTGGGGCCTTAATGGGACAGATCTTGGCCATGACTGGTGCCTAACCAGGCCTTATCTACGATTATCGCCATCGGGCTCGCGGGCTGCGCAGCCTTGCTGCACCGGGTCGCTCGACCGGGCCAAAGCTGCGCTCCACGCACGGCCTCCTGGCGGTCCAACATTTCCGCCGCGATGCCGATGGCGGTGATCGTGAATAAGGCGGGCTAGGATGGCGTATCTGATCGGCACCAATGTCGCGATCCATTTGCGGGACGGCGACCAGGCTATCATGACGAAGGTCGCGGCTCTGGACGACGCGGTGCTGATGTCCGTGGTCACCCGCGTAGAACTCGAGGGCGGCGTCTATCGAATCCCCGAATTCGCCTCCATTCGGCGGGCGCGCCTCGATGCGATCCTGGCGGCCGTCCCCACCCTGGCGTTCGATGCCGCCGCTGCGGACATCTACGGGGCCATCGTCTCCCTTGCCGGATATTCGAGGAGGAAGCTCCTGGACCGCATGATCGCGGCCCAGGCCTTGGTGCATCGGTCCACGCTCGTGACCATGAATTGCGATGACTTTTCCGATATTCCCGATCTCAAACTGCTGGCTTGGGCATGAGCGGGTTTTTCATCACGATCTTCGCCGAGCCGACACAGCGCCTTGCGGAATTCTACGAGCGGCTTGGCATAAGGCTGCCCGAGGAAAAAACGGCTCACCGGTTTCGCGCGAAGAGTTCCTCCAAAACCGCCCGCTCTTCGCCCCCGACTGGCGTGTGGAGCGAGCCTAGCCAGAATTATTCTCGCTCAACGCGATCGTCACGGCGGCGGCTACCCTGAATTTGCCGGGTTTAGGTGCGATCGGTGCTTTGCGTGGCTGGGCCGCTTGCGCTAACACGTAATGGAATTGCTATCCGTTTGATCCTGGAAGAATTGGGCTAAACCATGCGCCATACTGCGCTGCTATCCGCGCTTTCCGCCGCCATCCTCACTGCAGGTTTGGGTGCATGCGCCGGCAATCCCAAGGTTGAAAAGCAGTATGTCGAGCAGCCGGTTGAGAAGATTTATAATCAAGGTGCGGACTTCCTCGATGAGCGCCGCTGGACGGATGCGATCACTGCCTTTGACGAGGTCGAGCGCCAGCACCCCTTTTCCTCCTGGGCGCGCCGCTCCATCCTGATGGGTGCCTATGCGCGCTACCAGCTCGAAAAGTACGACGAGGCCACCATCGCCGCACAGCGCTTCATCTCGCTGCATCCAGGCAGCGATAGCGCCGCTTATGCCTATTACTTGGTGGCTTTGTGCAGTTTTGATCAGATCTTCGACGTAGGCCGCGATCAATCTTCCACGCTGCGGGCCTTGCAGGCCCTGGACGAAGTGACGCGGCGCTTCCCCGGCTCGGAATATGCCCGGGACGCGCGCTTTAAGGCGGAAATGACTAATGATCAGCTTGCTGGCAAGGAAATGGATATCGGCCGCTTTTATCTGAACGCCGATCAGCATTTGGCTGCGGCCAACCGCTTTTTGAAGGTGATTGAGAATCCGAGTTTCCAAACCACGACGCATGCACCTGAAGCCCTGCACCGTCTGGTTGAGGCCTATATGTCGATGGGCTTAATCGAGGAAGCGACCAAGACGGCGGCCGTGCTGGGTTATAATTATCCCAGCTCTGAATGGTATGCCCGGACCTATAAAATCGTCACGTCCGATAAGCTGCCAGTGCCAGAATATGGCCGGGATACCCGCAAGGCCGAGCGGGAAAAGGCGGTGCAGCAAAAGCGTTTGCGCGCCGCGGCGCTGGCCTCACCCCGATCCTTCAAGAGCAGCCCAGAAGGTGAAGATTTCGCCAATCCTCTGCCCGAGAATCCCTCGCCCGAAGCGCCACCCGCGGCACCTGAAACGCAGGCCCCCACGGGGTGATGGGCCGTGGCGCGCGGGGAGGCTGAAGTCCGGCAGGAGTTAGCGCGGCTCGCAGAGGAAATCCGCGGCCACGATCTGCGCTATCACGGGCAGGATAACCCCAGCATTTCCGATGCCGAATATGATGCGCTGCGCCGGCGCTATGACGCCTTGGTGGCGGCACATCCCGAGGCGGCGCGGGGCTTGGCCCCTGGCAAAGCGGTGGGTGCGCCACCGGCGGCCCGCTTCAAAAAAATCCGCCACAGCCTGCCGATGCTTTCGCTCGATAACGCCTTTGACGGCGCGGAAGTGGCGGGCTTTCTGGAGAGCCTGGCCAGCTTTCTGAGATGGCCCGCCGATACGCCTTTGCAATTGACAGCTGAACCCAAAATCGATGGGCTATCGGCCAGTTTGCGCTATGAGGCTGGCGTGCTGCTGCACGGCGCGACGCGCGGCGATGGCCGCGAGGGCGAGGATGTCACCGCCAATCTGCGCACGCTGGCGGATATCCCCCAGCGCCTGATCGGCGCGCCGGACGTGCTCGAGGTGCGCGGCGAGGTCTATATGGAAAAGGCGGCGTTTGCCGTCATGAATTTGGCGCAAGAGGCCGCGGGGGAGGCGGCCTATGTCAATCCCCGCAATGCGGCGGCGGGCTCCCTGCGCCAGCTCGATGCCAAGATCACGGCGCAGCGCCCATTGCGCTTTTTCGCCCACGGCTGGGGGGAGGTTTCGCAGCCCCTGGCCCCAACCCAAAGCGAAAGCATGGCGCGGCTCGCGGAGCTGGGCTTCATCGTCAATCCGTTGATGCGCGTGGCGCAAGGCTTTGAGGCCTTGTTGCGGGCCTACCTGGAGATTGGCGCGGCGCGCCATGATTTGCCCTATGAAATCGATGGCGTGGTTTACAAGGTCGATGCGCTCGATCTGCAAAAACGCTTGGGTTTTGTTTCGCGAAGCCCGCGCTGGGCGCTGGCCCACAAATACGCGCCCGAGCAGGCCCAGACGCGCCTGGAGGGCATCGAGATCAATGTGGGCCGCACCGGCGCGCTCACGCCCGTGGCGCGCCTGGCCCCGGTCTTCGTGGGCGGGGTGACGGTGTCGAACGCCACGTTGCACAATGAGGAGGAAATCGCCCGCAAGGATTTGCGCGTGGGCGATCGGGTGTGGGTGCAGCGCGCCGGCGATGTCATCCCGCAAGTGGTTGGCCCGGTTTTGGATCAACGCCCCGAAGGCCTTGTGCCCTTCGTGTTTCCGCAGGTTTGCCCCAGCTGCGGGGCCGATGCGGTGCGCGAAACCGAGGAGGGAAATGTGGATGCGGTGCGCCGCTGCACTTCGGGCCTGGCCTGCCCGGCGCAGGCCGTCGAAGGGCTGAAGCATTTCGTTTCGCGCCGGGCCATGGATATCGAGGGCCTGGGCACCAAGCAGATCGAGGCGTTCTATGCCGATGGCCTGGTCCGTGAGCCGGGCGATATCTTTACGCTCGGGGCGCGCATCGCCGCCGGCCAAGTGGATTTGCTGGCCCGCGAAGGCATGGGGGAATTGAGCTTGGCCAATCTCCTGGCCGCGATTGAGTCCAAGCGCGCCCCCAATCTGGATCGCTTTGTCTTTGCTTTGGGCATCCGCCATGTCGGAGAAAGCACGGCCTTGGCGCTGGCGCGTTATGCCGGCAGCTGGGCACGGCTGGCGGATTTGATCGCCGCCGCTGGCAGCGATTCGCCAAGCCCCGCGTATCGCGGGCTGTGCGCCTTGCCGGGCCTTGGGGAAACGAGTGCCCAAAAGCTGGCGAAAGCGAGCGCTGCTTTGCTTTTCGATGGGCCGCCGGCCTCCGATGAAGGCCTCATTGAGGCGGCGTTCAAAAGCGCGGGCTTGAGCAAAAAGGCGCGTTCGGCGCTGTTGGCGGGGCAAAGTTTGGAGGCGCTGGCCGCTTTGCTGCGCGCGGCCAAGGCCCCGGGACCGGCCTTTGAAGAATTGGCGGGCGTGGCCAATGTCGGGGCGGTGGCCACCCAGGCTTTGGTCGATTTTTTCCGTGCGCCGCGCAACCAGGCCATGCTGGCGCGCCTATTGGCCGGCCCCGATTATCCACATGGGTTGCGCCCCAGGGATATGGAGCGCCCTGCCCAGAACAGCCCCTTGGCGGGCAAGACGATCGTGTTCACCGGCACCCTGGAAAAGCTGACGCGCGATGAAGCCAAGGCCCGCGCTGGCGCGCTTGGGGCCATCGTGGCCAGCAGCGTTTCCAAG
>JAKFWI010000060.1 GCA_021731965.1 Hyphomonadaceae bacterium
CCGCATCGATACGGTATTGAAAATGCCTTGGTATTTTTCGCTTTCCAGCGTCTTGCATTACATCATCATCGAGCCGCAGCTGCGCTTTCTGGTTTGGCACGCCCGTGAAACGCCACAATCCATCATCCAAACGCATATCCTGCGTGATGGGCCGATGCGGCTTGACCCTCCAGGCCTGTTGCTGGACGCAAGTGCCCTGATTGGTCCAGAACTGGCTCCATGATAATCGCGATCGATGGGCCAAGTGCCGCCGGAAAAGGCACACTGGCGGCCAGATTGGCGCAAGCCTATGGCCTGCGCCGCCTGGATACCGGCAAGCTCTACCGCGCCGTGGCGCTCACTTTGCTGGCCAGCGGGCGCGAGCCGGGGGCCGAAGAAGCCGCGGAAGCGGCTGCGAAAGTGGATCTCGCCGGCATGGATGATGCCGCCCTGCGAACCCCCGAAATAGGCCGGGTGGCCTCGATCGTGGCCGCTTTCCCGGCTGTGCGGGCCGCCTTGATCGACGCTCAGCGCAGCTTTGCCAGCGCCGGCCGCGCGGTGATCGATGGGCGCGATATCGGCACGGTGATTTGGCCGCAGGCCGAAGTGAAACTGTTCGTCAGCGCCAGCCAAGAGGCCCGCGCCATGCGGCGCTGGCTAGAGCACCAAGCCCGCGGCGAAGCCATCAGCCCGCAACAGGTGGCAGATGATCTGGCCATCCGCGATGCGCGTGACGCCGCGCGCGATACGGCCCCCCTGCGGCCAGCATTCGACGCGCACTTGCTCGATACCAGCGCACTGGGTATAGAGGAAGTTGTGGAAATCGCTCGTCGCTTGGTCGACGCGGCCATCCCCTCTCCCCGCGGCTAACGCTGCGGGGAGCGCATTCATGTTCAACTTTGGCCGGGCGCGCCCCGGCCCTTGTCGAGCGCGTTCATCGCCAAGCTAGCTGGCCCATGTCCGCCGTGAAGGCAGGCTTGGCTTTTTGGCCTTTTGGCGCGCTTGGCTTGCAACCCGTACGGAGCCTTTTCTGTTGATGGATACCCAAGCCTTGAACCCCTCACGCCAGGATTTCGCCGCCCTGCTGGAGACCAGCCTCGCGGGGCGCGGCATGATCGAGGGCCGAGTGGTTCCGGCCACCGTGGTGGCGATTGATCACGATATCGTCGTGGTCGATGTCGGCCTCAAAACCGAAGGGCGCATCCCGATGCGCGAATTCCTCGCGGATGAGGAGTTTGGCAATCTGCCCAAGCTGGGTGACATCATCGAAGTCTATCTCGATCGGATCGAGAACGCGCTGGGCGATGCGGTGATCTCCCGCGAAAAGGCGCGCCGTGAAGAAGCCTGGACGCGGCTGGAAAAGAGCTTTGCCGCCACCGAGCCGGTCAATGGCTCCATTGTTGGCCGCGTCAAAGGCGGCTTCACGGTGGAGCTGGGCGGTGCCAACGCCTTCTTGCCAGGCAGCCAAGTGGATATCCGCCCGGTGCGCGATGTCGGCCCGTTGATGGGCATCATGCAGCCCTTCGCCATCCTGAAAATGGATCGCGCACGCGGCAATATCGTGGTTTCGCGCCGCGCCGTGCTGGAAGAAACGCGGGCGGCTGAGCGCAACGAGATCGTCAATCAGCTGGCTGAAGGCGAAATCCGCGACGGCGTCGTGAAAAACATCACCGATTACGGGGCGTTCGTGGATCTGGGCGGCATTGATGGCCTGCTGCATGTCACGGACATGAGCTGGCGGCGCGTTTCCCACCCCAGCCAGGTGCTAAATGTTGGCGATACGGTGCGGGTGCAGATCGTGCGCATCAACCCTGATACGCAGCGCATTTCGCTGGGCATGAAGCAATTGCTGAGCGATCCTTGGGACGGCGTGGACGAGAAATACCCGCTGAACGGCAAATTCACCGGCCGCGTCACGAACATCACCGATTACGGCGCGTTTGTAGAGCTGGAGCCGGGTGTCGAGGGCTTGGTGCACGTCTCAGAAATGAGCTGGACCAAGAAAAACCTTCACCCGGGCAAAATGTTGTCCACCAGCCAGGAAGTCGAAGTGCTCGTGCTGGATGTGGACGCCGAAAAGCGCCGCATCTCGTTGGGCCTCAAGCAAGTGATGGATAATCCCTGGGATCAATTCATTGCCGATCACCCGGTCGGGGCGATCATCGAGGGCGAAATCAAGAACATCACCGAGTTTGGCCTGTTCATCGGCCTCAATGCCGAATTGGACGGCATGGTGCATTTGTCGGATATCGCCTGGGATGTGCAGGGCGAAGAAGCATTGCAGCGCTTCAACCGCGGCGACATGGTCAAAGCCCGCGTTCTCGATGTGGATATCGAGAAAGAGCGCATCAGCCTGGGCATCAAGCAAGCCAATTCCGATCCGCTGGCGGGCGGGGAATACACCCGCGGCCAAGTGCTGACGGTGGAAGTGGTTGAATCCACCTCCGGCGGCATTGAAGTGGCCTTCGGAGAAGGCAATGCCATCCGCTCCTTCATCCGCAAATCGGATCTCTCGCGGGAGCGGTCAGAGCAGCGGCCGGAGCGCTTCGCCGTCGGGGACCGGGTAGATGCCATGGTCACCGCCTTCGAAAAAACCGCCCGGCGCGTCTCGCTCTCCATCAAAGCGATGGAAATCAGCGAGGAAAAAGAAGCGGTGGCGCAGTTTGGTTCGTCCGATTCCGGCGCATCGCTGGGGGACATCCTCGGCGCGGCGTTGCGCGAACGTGGCGGAAAAAGCTAAACAATTTGTCGAAACTTTGTTATGCTCAGGCTAGCCGGTCGCACGTGCGGCCGGCTGGCGCTGTTCACCTTGTTCCTGCAGGAGTAAAGTCATGCTCCGTTCCGAATTGCTGACGCACCTCCATGCGCAGTTTCCAACGCTGACCCTAAGGGCCACCGAGGCGATGCTGGACGTGTTGTTCGCGGAAATTTCTGCCGCGTTAGAGCGGGGTGAGCGGGTTGAATTGCGCGGCTTTGGTGCCTTTTCCGTGCGCCAGCGCAAAGCCCGTACCGGGCGCAACCCGCGCACCGGTGAAATAGTTTCTGTTGACCAAAAGTGCGTTCCGTTCTTCAAGCCAGGTAAGGACCTGCGCGAACGCGTGAACCGCGCCGCTCCGGGTGAAGAACACGCACGTTAACAACTGAGGCGGGACATGAGCATTATTAAGGAATTCCAGGAATTTGCCCTGCGCGGCAATGTGGTGGATTTGGCCGTTGGGGTGATCATCGGGGCGGCCTTCAATAGCGTCGTTGGCAGTGTCGTTACCGATCTGGTCTCGCCGATCATCGGTTTGGCGGTCGGCGGCATCGATTTCTCGGCTTTGTCGCTGCAATTGCGGGCTGCTGAAGGCGAGGCACCCGCGGTGGCCATACGCTATGGGGCTTTCATCAATGCGGTGATTAGTTTCCTCATCACCGCCTGGGCGGTATTTTTGCTGGTTAAAGGCATGAACCAGATGAAGAAGGCCCCGGCCGAGGTGCCGGCCGCCCCGCCCGAGCCCACGGCCCAGGAAAAACTGCTTGGCGAGATCCGTGATCTCCTGGCCAAGCGCTAGGCCGCCCCACTGACCGATCGGGGCGCCAAAATCTGTGGCGTTTGCGACGAGGCGGCGCTCGATGCGGCGGTGCACGCAGGAGCCCGCTTTATCGGGCTGGTGTTGTTTCAGAAAAGCCCGCGCTTTTTGGTGCCCGAACGGGCCTTGGCCCTGGCGGCCAAGGCCAAAGGGCGGGTCGAGAGCGTGGCCCTCTTGGTCGATCCCGACGATGAGGCGCTGCACGCTGCGGCGCTGCTCAACGCCGATTGGCTGCAGCTCCATGGCCACGAGAGCCAGTCGCGTATAGCGCAGGCGCGCCAGTTCGCCCGGCGCGGGGTGATCAAGGCGCTGCCGATCGCGGGGCCGGACGATGTCCGCCAAGCGCATGGTTATGCCAGCGCGGCGGATATGCTGTTGTTTGACGCCAAAGCCCCCCCTGGCGCGGCGCATCCGGGCGGCAATGGCGTGGCCTTTGACTGGCGGCTTCTGGCCGGTCAACGCTTCGTCGTGCCCTGGATGCTTTCGGGCGGGCTGACACCGGAGAATGTCGCCCTGGCCATGCAGCTTTCTGGTGCAGTGCTGGTGGATGCTTCCTCTGGCCTGGAAAGCGCACCCGGCATAAAGGATCATCAGCGCATCGCGGCCTTCGTGCGGGCCGCCCACACTCCCCGCTTGAGCGAGACATGATGGACTTCAGCACAAACTGGCCCGCCAACGCGGCTTCGGCTCCCAACTGGGCTGATTGGCCCGATGCGCGTGGGCGATTTGGCGATTTCGGGGGGCGCTATGTCGCCGAAACCTTGATGCCCTTGGTGCTGAGCCTGGAGCAAGCCTATGCCGAGGCCAAGGCCGATCCCGCTTTCACGCGCGAAATGGACGGCTTCTTGCGCGATTATGTCGGCCGGCCAAGCCCGCTCTATTTTGCTGAGCGGCTGACAGCCCATCATGGGGGGGCGCAAATCTATTTCAAGCGCGACGAGCTGAACCATACCGGCGCACACAAGATCAATAATTGCCTTGGCCAGATCCTGCTGGCCAAGCGCATGGGCAAGACGCGCATCATCGCCGAAACCGGGGCGGGGCAACACGGCGTCGCCAGTGCCACTGTGGCGGCCCGTCTGGGTCTGCCGTGCATCGTTTATATGGGCGCGGTGGATGTCGAGCGGCAAAAGCCCAATGTGTTTCGTATGCGCCTGTTGGGCGCGGAAGTGCGCCCCGTCACGGCGGGCGCGGCCACGCTGAAGGACGCGATGAACGAGGCCATGCGCGATTGGGTGACCAATGTCGCGGATACGTTTTACTGCATCGGCACGGTGGCGGGCCCGCACCCTTACCCAATGCTGGTGCGCGATTTTCAAAGCGTGATCGGGCGCGAGGCGCGCGCGCAAATACTGGACCGCGTTGGGCGCCTGCCGGACGTGGCGATGGCCTGCGTGGGCGGCGGCTCAAACGCCATCGGGCTGTTCCATCCGTTTTTGGCCGATACGCAGGTGCGCCTGATCGGGGTGGAGGCGGCGGGCGACGGCTTGGAAACCGATCGCCACGCCGCGGCGCTGACCGGCGGCAGCCCCGGCGTGCTGCACGGCAACCGCACCTATCTGCTGCAAACCCAGGATGGACAGATCCGCGACGCGCATTCCATCTCGGCGGGCCTCGATTATCCCGGCGTGGGGCCCGAGCATGCCTGGCTCAAAGAGATCGGCCGCGCGCAGTATTGCTCCGCCACGGATCAGGAGGCGCTGGAGGCCTTCCAGCTCTGCGCCCGCTTGGAGGGCATTTTGCCGGCGCTGGAGCCAGCCCATGCTTTAGCCCGGGTGGGGGAAATCGCGCGCGAGCTTGGCCGCGATGGCATCGTGCTGATGAATCTCTGTGGGCGGGGCGATAAGGACGTGTTCACCATCGCGGACGCGCTTGGGGAAAAACTGGCATGAGCGCGCGCTTGGCTGCCCGCTTTGCCGCGCTGAAAGCCGAGGGCCGCGCGGCTCTGGTGGCTTATCTGATGGCCGGAGATCCCGATATCGCCACCTCCTTGGCGGTTATGGATGCTGCAATCCGGGCTGGCGCGGATATCTTGGAGATCGGCTTTCCCTTCACCGATCCCAGCGCCGATGGCCCCTCGGTGCAACGCGCCGGGGAAAGAGCCTTGGCAGCAGGTAATGGCCTGCCGGCCGCGCTGTGGATCGCCCTCACTTTGCGGGAACGCCACCCCGAAATACCATTGATTCTCATGGGATATACCAATCCCGTCGAGTGCCTGGGCGCTGAGGTCTTCGCCGCGCGCGCCGCGCAGGCCGGGCTAGATGGGGTGATCCTCGTGGATCTGCCTCCCGAAGAGGACGCCCCCGTGCGGCTCGCTTTGGCCGAACGCGGCCTGGCCATGATCCGCTTGGCGACACCGACCACCGACGGCCCGCGCCTCACGCGCATTCTCGACGGTGCAGCCGGATTTCTGTATTATGTGGCGGTGGCCGGTGTCACCGGCGCGCAGGCTGCCGCACCAGACACGGCGCAAGCGGCGTTGCAAGCCATCAGGGCCAGGACAGATCTGCCGATCGCCCTGGGTTTTGGGGTGCGCACTCCCGAGGCAGCGGCACTATTTGCTGGCTTTGCCGATGGTGTGGTGGTTGGCTCGGCGCTGGTTGATGCCGTGGGTGCCGGGCCGGCACAAACGGCACCCGACAGGGTCGGTAAGCTCGTTAACGCCTTGGCAGACGCTGTGCGAACAGCCCGCCTTTGCTAGAAGGAAAGCACCGTTCGATGAATTGGTTCTCAAACCTGACGCGCCCAGGCCTCAAGCGCCAAGCCGAAAAACGCGAGGCACCAGATAATCTTTGGATCAAATGCCCTCAAACGGGGGAATTAATCTTTCAGCCCGATCTGGAGGCGGGCCTGTGGGTGACGCCCTCGGGCTTTCACATGCGGATCGGGCCAGAGCTGCGCTTCAAGCATTTGTTCGATGATGCCCATTGGCAGCCCATTGCTTTGCCTGACGTGCCGAAGGACCCGCTGCGCTTTCGTGACGACAAGCGCTATGTCGATCGCCTCAAAGGCTATCGGGCCAAAACCCACCGGGAAGATTGCATGTCCTGCGGCTTTGGCACCATTGCCGGGGAAAAAGCGGTTTTGCTGGTCCAGGATTTCGCCTTCATGGGCGGCTCGTTGGGCATGGCCGCGGGGGAGGCCTTTGTTACTGCCGCGCAAGAAGCCGTGCGCCGGCGCGTCGGCCTCGTTGTGGTGGTGGCTTCCGGCGGCGCACGCATGCAAGAGGGCGTCCTCTCCTTGATGCAAATGCCCCGCACTACTTTGGCCATTGACGAATTGCATGAAGCGGGCCTGCCTTATCTGGCCGTATTGACCGATCCGACCACCGGCGGCGTCACCGCCTCCTATGCCATGCTGGGGGATGTGCAATTGGCTGAGCCTGGGGCCGTGATCGGCTTTGCCGGACCGCGCGTGATCGAAAGCACCATTCGCCAGAAATTGCCCGAAGGCTTTCAAAGGGCAGAGTTTTTGCTGGAAAAAGGCATGGTGGATCGCGTGATCGATCGGCGCGAGCTGAAGGGTGTGCTGGGCTCTTTGCTCAAACTGCTGACGCCCGCGCGCCTGACCCTGCACGCCGAAGAAGACCTCACCGCCCCGCTTGCCAGCGAACCAGCCGCGGTGCAGGAGCGCTCAGCCAAAGTGAAGCCCCCGCGCTTGATCAAGGCGCGCGTCGGCGCGCGCAGCCGAAGCCCCGTAGCCCGGGCGGCCGAGTGAAACTGGGTGGCGGCCGCATCAATGCGCGCCTTGGGGAGATCGGGCAGGAATTCGGCCATGGCCTTGGCCTGGAGCTTGGCCGCGTAAAGCAAGCTTTGCAGGCCATGGGCCGGCCGCAGGATCGCCTCCCACCGGTGCTGCATGTGGCAGGAACCAATGGCAAGGGCTCGGTGTGCGCCTATCTGCGCGCCATCGGTGAGGCCTCTGGCCTGCGCGTGCACGTGTTTACCTCCCCGCATTTGATCCTCCCGAACGAGCGCATTCGCTTGGCCGGCCGCCTGATCGACGACGAGACCTTCCTCGCCGCACTCGAACACGTGCGCGCCAGCGGCGTTGCCCTCACTTATTTCGAAGCGATCACAGCGGCGGCGCTGCACGCCTTTGCCGAAACCCCGGCCGATTGGCTGGTCATGGAAGTGGGGCTGGGCGGGCGCTTTGACGCCACCAATGTGTTGGATACCGCGCTCAGCGTCATCACGCCTTTGGGGCTGGATCATCAGGCCATGCTTGGCCCCGGCATTGAGCAGATCGCCAGCGCTAAGGCCGGAGTGCTGCGCGCCGCGCGCCCCAGCATTATCGCGCGCCAGCCAAGCGCGGCCATGGCCGTCATCGAAGCCGAGGCGGCGCAGCTCGGCACCCATTTGTTGCGCTGCGGCAGCGAGTGGGATGCCTATGCCCAGCGTGGGCAATTGATCGTGCAGACGGCAGAGGCCGTGCTTGATCTCCCCGCGCCGGCCTTGCCGGGCCCCCACCAGTTTGACAATGCCGGCTTGGCGGTGATGGCGGCGCTGTCCATGGACGAGCCCCGCGTCACGCCCCAGACTGTGGCGCAAGGGCTGCGCCAAGTGCGTTGGCCCGGCCGCCTGCAAGCACTGACCCGCGGGCCTTTGGCCCAGCTCGCCAGCGGCGCAGAGCTTTGGCTCGATGGCGGGCATAACGCGCATGCGGCGGCGGCGCTCGCGGCTGCGCTGCAGGCCATGCAGGCCCAGCGGCCTTTACCGCTAGCGCATTTTCAACAAAAATGTAGTCGCGGTTTTGAGCCCGAAAATGCTTTAGAGCAAAGCACGGGACCGCTTACCGACGAAAAGCCCCCCCCCAGTTTGGCGATGAGCGGTATCGCGCTGATCTGGGCCATGGTGGAAAACAAGGATGCCAGGGGCTTTCTAGAGCCCTTCTTGCCGCTGGCACCGTGCATCTATGCCGTACCGTTGGAGGCAAGCCAAGCCATGCACGCCCCGCAGGCGCTGTGCTCTTTGGCGCGCGCGCACGGCCTTGAGGCGCAAACCGCACCAAGCCTCGCTGAGGCAATCGCCCTGGCGGCGCACCGTGGTGCCAAGCGGATGGTGATCGCCGGCTCGCTCTATCTGATCGGCGCGGCTTTGGCCGCCAATGACAGCCTAGAGCTTATCTACGCCTGAGGCTCACACGCTTTCGCTCAGCCATTCCATGAGCTTACCCTTGGGCATGGCCCCAACACGCGTCGCGGAGACCTTCCCGTTCTGAAACAACATCAAGGTAGGGATGCCGCGCACGCCGTATTTACCTGGCGTCATCGGATTATCATCAATATTCAGCTTAACAATTTGCAGCCTGCCTGATAACTCACTCGATATCTCATCCAAAGCCGGCGCCAATTGCTTGCATGGGCCGCACCATTCTGCCCAAAAATCTACCAGCACAGGGCCATCTGCCTTAAGCACATCGCTGTCGAAACTATCGTCTGTTACTTTGACTGTGGGCATCTTGACCTCCGCAACGGCGTCCCCGCCGCTGAGCATCCTAAGTATGCAGCCTTGCCTGCGGGTTCAACTGCTTTACTGACCTGAAAGCAATTCCGGCACGGGCATCACCCGCGGTTCTTCGGTCCAAATCAGTGCCGCGCGAATGCCACGCTTGGGAAACGCTTGCCCCAAAGCCCGCTGATAGGCGGCCAATTGCGCCAAATACCGGGCATCGACCTGCTCCAATCGCTGGGGCGCGGGCCGATCGGTCTTGAAATCCACCACCCAGATCTGCTCTGGCGCGATCAGCACGCGGTCTATGATACCGCGCACATGGGCACCGATCACCGGCTGCTCCGCCCGGCTGCCGCGCCCGAAGGCCGGCGCGCAATCGGGATGGGCCAAGACGTCCAAGGCCTCCTGGAGCAAGGCCAAGGCCGGCTCCCCGAGGCAGCCTTGGCGCGCCAACCAGCTCTCGCCGACGCTGGCGCGGCGTGCGGGCGCGATATCGGGCAGCCTTTGCAGCAAACCATGGATCAACTTGCCGCGCGCGAAGCGCTGCACGCCCGTCGCGCTCGCCGGCAAGGCCGGGCCAGTGCGTGCGGCGCGGAGGGGCGCAGCACGGGATGGGGGTGCCGGGCACAGCAGCCAAGCGGGCGCGGGTGCTGGCGCTTGCACACTGGGATCATGGCTGGCTGGGGCCGCCAAGCGTTCGCCCAATTGATAGCCGCCGCCAAGCGGGGTCTCGACCGGCTGCCCGATGCGCTCGATCGCACGCTGCACCAAGGCATGCCAACTGGTGGGATCGACGCTGCCCGCGCCGGCACCGCGTGCCGCGCCGCACACGATCAGCCGATCCTGGGCCCGTGTCAGCGCCACATAGAGTAAGCGCAGATGCTCAGCGGCCTGGGCGTCTTTGCGGGATTGGCGGCTAAGCTCCGTCGCGAGGTCATCTTTGTTTGCTGCGGCGGCCAGGATCGGCCCGGCTTGGTCCCAGAACAGGTTTTCATGGGGGCCGCTTTCGGCCGGTGCCGCGCTGTCAGCCAGGAACACCACTGGAGCCTCCAGGCCCTTGGCCCCGTGCACCGTCATCACCCGCACCGCGCGGCCGGTTTCCTCGCCTTCACGCTTGATGGTGCCGGCATCGGCCGAGGTCGCCGTCAAAAACGCCCAAAGATGGCTTTGCCCCAGAGCCGGCGCGGCCAAGGCCTTGGCCAGCAATTCCTCCAAGGGGTCGCGCGCTTCTTCGCCGAGCCGGGCCATCATCCGCTGCCAGCCCGATCGCCCGCGCGCATCCGCCGTCTCCAACAAACGCACCAGGAAATCGAACGGGTTGGCGCCCCTGTGCGCGATCAAGCCCTCGACGAAGGCCGCCGCCTCTTGCCAGCGGGGCTCTTTGGCGGCGCGCAGGCGCTCCAGCAGGCTTTCGCTTTTGGCCCGGCCGTGCGCCAGCGTGAACACTTCGTGATCGTCATCGACGAGCCCCACCAGGGGCCCCTTCAGCACGCAGGCCAGAGCCAAATCATCGTTACCATCCAGCGCCACGCGCATGCAGGCCAGCAGGTCCTGGACCGCCAGCTCCTCCCGCAGCGAAATGCGATCGGCTCCGGCCACCGGCAGGCCCGCACGTTTCAAGGCCCGGAGCACCGCCTGGAATACGGGGCCGCGCTTTTTGACCAGGATCAGCACATCCCCGGCATGCACAGGGCGCAGCGCGCCGTTTTCCCACACACCGTCACGCGCCTCGATCCAGGCCTGCACGGCTTGGGCGATGGCGCGGCCCAGCACGGCGGGCGCGGCATCCTCCTGCTCTTGGTCCAGCGGTGCCTCCCAGGCGCGCGGTGCCGCGTTTTCGGGCCGGGGAGCGGCGGGCCAGAGCTGGACCAAACCGGTGTGCTGTGCGCGCCAGGCCGTGTGCGAAACCCGATCCAGACTGCCAGGCAAATCGCCGCCAAGCGGCTGATCGGCAAAGACCGCATCAACAAGCGTCAGCACCTGCGGGCAAGACCGGAAAGACATGGCCAAGGTTGGCGCGATAAAGGGCTTTTCGGCCGCATAAGCCTGCGCGGAAAGCGCCTGCGCCTGCGCCAAAAAGCCGGCCGGATCGGCCCCCTGGAAGGAATAAATCGATTGCTTGGGATCGCCCACGGCAAACACCGTGCGCTGCGCCGTGCCGCGCGCGCTCTCTCCGGCGAAAAACTCCTCCCTTAGGGGGGCAAGGAGCGCCCATTGGCTGGGGCTGGTATCTTGGCCCTCATCGATCAAAATGTGATCGATCCCGCCATCGAGCTTGTAGAGCACCCAGGCCGCAGCGGGCCCGTCGGCCAGCAATCCCAACGCGCTTTCGATCAAATCATCGAAATCGAGGACGCTTGCGCGGTGCTTGGCAGCCGCATAAGCCCCCGCCATGGCTTGACCCAGCAGCAGAGCAGCC
Organism: Hyphomonadaceae bacterium; assembly: GCA_021731965.1. GTDB lineage: Bacteria > Pseudomonadota > Alphaproteobacteria > Caulobacterales > Aquidulcibacteraceae. Next base: position 11,424 of record JAKFWI010000060.1, read on the forward strand.
TGGCTATCGTCCATCCGGGCCCGGGCATTCAGGCGTTGGGTGATCTCGAGCAGGCGGGTGGTTTCGCCGTCAAACAGCTGGCCAAGCCAGGCATGGCGCTTGCGCATGCCTTCGGTGGGGGAGGCCTTATGCGGATCCCCATCGCTTTCCTTTAAAAAAATAGCCTGGTACGGCTCGAATTGCGTGGGCGCGGCGCGGGCCGCGGCGATGCGCCCACTCGCCTCCTGATTCCTTTTGCCATCGGCCAGCAGCAGGTCTTGCGCCTGCGCCAGCGCCGGCCACGGCGCACCGCTTAGCGCCTGCGCCTGCAGGGCCTCTGGCGTCGGCGGGTTGCCATGGCGCTGCGCGATGGCCATCGCACCCGCTTCGCCCCCATCCCCGAGCTTGGCGCGCTTGGCGATCAGCGCGGCCAAAATGGATTGGAAGCGCTCGCTATCCAAGCGGCTGCTCAGCCGTGCCAGCGCGGCCTCACACTCGGGTCGCTGGGCGGCGCGGGCCCAAGCCTGGCGCAGCAAGCGCTGTTGCACGGCCTCATCGGCGATCTCAAAGCCTGGGGCGATCCCAGCCTCAAGCGGAAAGCGGCCGATCAGGCGCTCGCAGAAGGCATGGATGGTCTGGATGCGCAGGCCGCCCGGGGTTTCCAGCGCCCGCGCAAACAAGGCCCGCGCCCGCGCCAGCGCCTTGGGGCTGGTGCAATCGCTCTCGCCCAGAGCCTCCAGCTCCTGGCGCAGCGCGTCATCGCCCGCCACGCACCAGGCCCCCAGGCGCGCAAACAGCCGCCGCTGCATCTCGGCTGCCGCTGCCTTGGTATAGGTGATGCACAAAAACGCAGCGGGCGCGCCCCCGGCCAACAACAAGCGCGCCACCCGATCGATGAGCACTTTGGTTTTGCCCGATCCGGCATTGGCGGTCACAAACACCGAGGCGGCGGGGTCCGCTGCGGCTCTTTGCTGCGTGCGGGCGTGCTCAAAGGCGCTACTCACAGGGCCGCCCCGTTCCATTCATCGCGCCGCGCGAGTTGATCATAATCTCCCCAGTCGGACACGAATTGCACCCGCGGCTTGCATAAATAGGGCTGGGCCGGATTGGCATAGGCCGCCATCAAGCCGATCAGGCTGGCCAAGGCCGCATCGGCCGCCTCCTGCACCGATCCCTCTAGTTTCACCAAGTGCAAATGGGGATCAGCACCCGAAAGCGCCCAATAAATCAAGCCTGTGGCGGGCTGCGGGGCGATGCCGGCAAAGCCGCCTCTGGCCAGCATGGCCGCCTCGAGGCAGAGCTGCGGGGCCAGCCCTTGTTTGACCTGTTTATCCGAAGGCGGGGTCCCCGTTTTGTAGTCCACCACCTGCGCCCCGCCATCGAAAACATCGATACGATCGGCGCGCCCGTATAAACGAAAGCCCTCCAGATCCAGCGCGCCATCGGCCTCCGGCCAGCTGCGGGTGCCGCTCCGGGAAGTTTGGTTTTGCCACTCGGTCAATCGCTGCGCCGCCAAAAGCAGCCGCCAGCGCTCTTCCAGGAGCCGCTCGGGCGTGAAGCCAGCGGCACGCAGCGCGTTAAGCATCGCCGTAAGCAGCGCATTGCTATCGGCACCCGGCAGGGAAAGCTCGATCGCCCGGTGCAAAGCGGTGCCGCGCTCACGCGGGCCTGCCTCGATGCCGATCAGATCCAAAGGCTTGAGGCCCAGAACGCGCTTGGCGTAAAACGCATAGGGATCGCGGATCAGCAGCTCCACGTCCGTTACCGCGATGGCGCGCGGGCGGGCCGCGCCAGGCGGGCGCGGCTGTGGGGGCCCCACGGCCGTGCGGCTTGTCGGCGCGTGCAGCGCCAACGCCCAAAGCCGCGGATCGCGCGCTGGCGGCGGGGCCAGGCTGTCCACCCCAGCGCCTTTGAGCAAGGTAACCAGCCGCCAAAGCCAGCGCGAGGCCACGGTCGGTGCCCCATCGGCGCGTTTGGCGCGGGTGAACACCACCTCTTTGCCACACGCCAATTGCGCGAAATCATGCGCAGCCAGCCCCAAGCGGGCCTCTGGCGGCGGCAGGCCCAAATGCGCGCGCATGGCGCGGTTAAGCAGGCCATCCTCCGGCGGTGGGGCCGGCCAGTTGCCTTCGTTCAAACCGCCCAGAATCAACAGATCGCGGGTTTGCAGCCGCGCCTCGAGCGGCCCCCAAATGGCCAAGCGCGGCTCTTCCCCGCTCTCTTCGGCCAGGGTTTGGCTGCGCAGCAGCGCCTGGATCAGCCGGGCCGCGCTTTGCACCTCGCAATTGCCCAAAGCCGCGCCGTGCTCAGCCAGGCCGCGCAGCAGGCTGGCCGCCGCCTCACCATCACCCTCCGCGAACGCCGCCTCCCCGGCGCAGAGCACCAGCGCGCTGGAAAGCTGCCCAGCCCAAGCGGCCAGATCGAGCGCCTCCCGATCCTGCGGACGCAAAGCATCCAACATCGCCGTGATCGCCTCGATCAATGCCCCGCCGGCACCAACCCGCGCGACCAATGCCTCCCAGCCGGCATGGCAACGCGGCCCGCGCAAATGCCGAAGCAAGGACCGTGCTTGTGCCGCGTGCGCCTCAGGCGCCAATGCGAAGCCTGCCAAGGGGTGGGCCAGCAGCCCCGCGAGCGCGAGGGGATCGCCCCCATCCACCGCAAGCTGCACCAGCAAAGCCAGCAACCCCCCGCGCGGATGTTCCAGCAAAGCGCGCCCGCCGCTGGCGCTGACTGCCACCCCCCAGCGCGCCAGTTTGGCTTCCACGCGGCGCGCCAGCTTGGTATCGGGCGTCACCAAAGCCGCGGTGCGGTTTGGAATTTCCAGCGCCTCGCGCAGCAGCAAGGCCACGCAATTGGCTTCTTCGTCTTGGCTGGCGGCCTCGATGAGCGTGAGGCCCCGCGCGCCTGTGGCCGCGAATTCGGGCCCGCCGGCTTCGCGCAGGCGCCGCAGCCAATCGGCGGTGGCATCAGCCGGGGCCAGAGCCTCGCGCATCAGCACCCGCCGCGCCGCGCGCTGAGGTTCTGTGCCCACGCCGGCCATGATCGGGATGTTTTGGCGCGCAACACCCAACGCCTCTACGGCCGCCTTCAAAGCGAATTGCGGATGCTGGGCATCGATGCCCTCCCAGGCCGCATCATCCAGCGTCGTATCGAGGCCCGGCAGCAGAACGCAGCCTTGCGCCAGACCGGCCACCACGCCCATTAAGGTCCGCACCGCCGCCACCGATCCGGTGGATCCCACGATCAGCACGGGGGTTTGCGGCGGCTGGACCCGCCAGCGGGCAGCCAAACCCTCCAGGAGGGCGTGGCGGCGCTGGGCCGGATCGGCCAAGCCCTCCGCCGCCAGATAATGCGGCCAATATTGCGTGACGATCCGCAGGAAAGACACCGACTTGTCCCAGTGCGCGGCAAAGCGCGCCTCGGCCACCAGCCCATCGAGGCGTGCCCAATCAACCGCCCCGCCGCCCGCCGCCGCGCTATCCAGCAAGCGGCACAGATCATCCGCCGCCGCCAAAGCCCGCGCGGGATCGGCCACGCCGCCCTCAGCCTGATCACGCGCACGCACCAGCCGGGCCAGCTCCAGGCGGCGGCGCAGTGGGTCTATCGCCGGGGCCAGCGCGAGATCGAGGGGCTCGGGGCCCCACACGTCGGGGTCTTCCTCGATATCGCCCAAGGGGCGAATGGCCGGCAACAAGCCCGCATGGCCCGCCTGCGCGAAGGCCGCGATCAAGGCGGGGATGGCCCGGCGATTGGGCACCAGGATCAAGGCATCCGCCAAAGCGAAGGGATTGGCCAGATCGGCCAGATCAGCGCGCAAATGCGCCGCGGTCATGGCCAGCAAATCCGCGCCAGGCAGGGCCGTGCGCACGCGCGGGCTTTCCCCTGAGAACAGGCTGGTGGCGCTCAAGTGCCGTTGGCCAAAGGCCTGGCCCCGCGCGGTGCGATCAACTGCTCATGCGCAGCGCCGAGCGCGGCGGGATCACCCACATGCATCCAGAATCCATCAAACATGCAGGCGCGCAAGCGCCCCTCTTGGGCCAAACGCCGCCAAATCCTGGCCAGTGAAAACGAGGCCTCCTCCACCCCATCCACGATGCCCGGCTTGGTGATGTGCAGCCCCATATACGCCAAGGGCGCGGCGCTGGCCTCACCACGAAAGCGCAGCCCGCCATCCGCCTCGGGGAAGAAATCCCCCGGCCCATCAAAGCCCAGCGTGTGCGCCAGCGGCACCACCAACAACAGCACATCCATGCGCCGTGGATCCCAGGCCGAAGCCAACATCTGCGCGGCATTGCCCCCGCTTTGCCAAACGCTATCGGTATTGCCCACGAAGACCGGGGCTTCACCCAGCAAAGGCCGCGCTTTTTTCAAGGCCCCGCCGGTTTCCAGCAGCAAAGCCCGTTCATCGGAAATCATCACATGCGGGGATTGGCGACGCGCCAAGTGAGCCTCCAGCTGATCGGCCCGGTAATGCACATTGACCACCGCCCGTTCCACCCCGCCTTCCAGCAGGCGATCGAGCATGTGATCGATCAGCGGCTTACCACCCACGGGCAGCAAAGGCTTGGGCATGGCATCGGTCAGCGGGCGCATGCGCGTGCCGAGGCCCGCCGCCAACACCAAAGCGGAGCGCGGCGCGGCACTCATCGGGCATTCGCCAAGGCTGGCTCGGCAACGGTTTCGACGAAGGCCGCGAGCTCTTGCAGGCTCGGATGGCGCAGATTGCGCGCCAACGTGCGCCACACACGGGGCACGAACTCGCCATAGCGCGGCTTACCGTCACGCAGCACCAGCCGCGAAAACAAACCCAACAAACGCAGCGAATTCAGCGCGCCAAGCACGGCGATCTGCTCCTGCAGCGCCTCTTCCACGCCGCCCGTGCGCTCCAGATAGCCCTGGATGGCCGCCGTCTGCGCCAGCCGCCCGACATCGCGGCGCGCATCCTGCAGCAGCATCATGAAATCCCACCCTGCCCAGCCAAGCAGTGCATCCTGGAAATCCAGCAGGCCAACGCGCGCCAGGCCTGCCCTTTGCGGCAACCAGATCAGGTTTTCGGCGTGGAAATCGCGGGTTGTCAGCACGCGCGGAAAGGCCATGGCTTGGGTGATCACCCGATCACGCACGCCTTGCCAGCGGGCCAACACCGTGGGCGTGATGCGCACTTGGGAGGCCAGCTTGGGTGCCCACTCGACGAACAGATCGGCGTTTACCGCAAGCGCCGTCTCGTCATAGGTCAAGAGCGGCCAGCTCGCGCCCTGACTGCGCAAGGGGCTGGCCGGAAGGCTGGCCTGGACGATGGCCAAAACCGCCCCTGCGCAGCGATACAAAGCCACTTCGTCCTCGCCCTGCTCGACCACGCGTGCGAACAGGCTGTCACCCAGATCCTCCACGATCGCAAAGCCGGCGGCGCTCTCATGGCCGAGAATCTCAGGCGCGGATAAGCCCAGCCCCTTAAGGTGGCCGGCCACGGCGACAAAGGCCTCCACCCGGGAGGCGGCCAACCGCGACAACGCATTCCAGCCCATGGCTTGGCGCTGCGCCAAGCTGGCGTCTGGGGGGCAAGGCGGGCTTTCCTGCGCCGGCGGGGCGTCCATCAGAATCGCGCGGCGATCAGGCAAAATGAGGCGCGCATAACGGCGCGTAGAGGCATCGCCGGGCATGGGGATATGCTGCGCCTCGGAAAAGCCCGTGCGCGCCAACAGGCCCGCCAAGGCGTCGGCGCGCAGCGCCTCTGGCCCGCTCATGCGCCACCCTTGTGCGACAAGCGCGCCAAGCGCCCCGCTTTTTGCCAGCTCAAAGCGATTTCAAGCCGCCGCTGCGGGGCATAGAAGCCCAAACGCTCGGGCCATTCAATGAGCACAGCGCCGTCCTGCATCGCATCCTCCAGGCCTAGCTCAAGGGCCTCCTCGGGCCGGTTCAAGCGGTACAAATCCATGTGCGTCAAGATCCCCCTCGGCCCGTCATAGCCTTGCGCCAGCGTATAGCTTGGGCTGGGCGTCTCTTGCTCGTGCCCGGTCCAGGCCGCGACCACGCCGCGGGCCAGGGTGGTTTTGCCCGCCCCCAGCTCCCCGATCAAGAACACGATTTGCCCCAAAGCCAGGCGCAGACCCACCTCGCGGCCCAAGCGCAGCGTGGCCGCTGCATCCGGCAAAACCAGCTCTCTGTTCCAGAATGCGGCACCATCCATCGATTCGACACGATGGCGCCCATGGGCGCTCGCTTCAAGCCGGCTTGCACTCAAACGCAAAACCGCTCAAAAACTGCCCGCCATGAGCGAAGCCTTGCCGCAGCGTATCGTTATCGTCGGTGCCGGACATGCCGGCGGAGAAGCCGCCGCGCGCCTGCGCGGCATGGGCTTTGCCGGGGATCTCACCTTGATCGGCGAAGAGCGCCACCCCCCCTATCAGCGTCCGCCGCTCTCCAAAAAATACTTGTCTGGAGAATTGTCGCTGGAGCGGCTGCTGCTGCGCCCGCCAGAATTGTACGCCCAAGAAAGCATTACGCTCTTGCTCGGGGAGCGGGTAATCTGGATCGATCGCCCGGTGAAGCGCGTGCGGCTCAGCGGCGGCCGGGAGATCGCCTACGATGCCCTGATCCTCGCCAGCGGGGCCAAGCCGCGCCGCTTGCCCCTGCCGGGCAGCGACAAAAGCGGGGTTTTCGTGCTGCGCACCATCGATGATGTCGAGGCCATGCGCCCGCTTTTCCATCCGGGCTCACGGCTGTGCGTGATTGGCGCGGGCTATATCGGGCTGGAGGCGGCGGCCAGCGCGCGCCAGCTGGGCCTTGAGGTCATGGTGCTGGAATCGGCAGCGCGCCCACTGGGCCGAGTGACCAGCCCGGAAGTTGCCAATTTTTTTCTCGATCTGCACACCCATCACGGCGTGCGCTTCGAGCTTGGCGTGCACGCCAGCGCCATTCTCGGCGGCACGCATGTCGAAGGTGTGCAGCTGGCCGATGGTTCGATCCTCCCGTGCGACGCGGTGCTGATCGGTGTGGGCGTCAAACCCGAGACCGATCTCGCGCAGCAATGCGGCCTGGCCGTCGAGGATGGCATCCTCACGGATGGCCAATGCCGCACCTTTGATCCGCGCATTTACGCCATCGGCGATTGCGCCCGCCGTCCCATCCCCTTGCTGGGCCGCACGGCGCGCCTGGAAAGCGTTCATAACGCCATAGAGGGCGCAAAAATTGCTGCTGCCGCCATCCTCGACCGCCCCGCCCCGGTGCTCGAGGCCCCATGGTTCTGGTCTGATCAATATGACGCGAAGCTGACCATTGCCGGCGTCCTGGACGGCTATGACCAATTGGTTTTGCGCGGGGACCCCAAAGACGGTGCCTTTGCGGCCTTCTATTTCAAGGACAGCGTGATGCTGGCGGTGGATGCCGTTAATCGCCCCGCTGAGTATCTTGGCTCAAAACAGCTGCTGCAGCGCAACGAAAGCCTTGCGCCTGACGCCATTCGCGATATCTCACAGCCTTTCAAGGCCATCATGGCCCAAGCACGCGTCGTCCCGGCCAAAGCCTAATCGCAGAGAAACCATGCCCAAAATCACTTATATTGAGCACAATGGCAAATCCCATACCATTGAGGTTGCGCCGGGGATGAGTGTCATGGATGGCGCAGTGAAGCACGCCATCCCTGGCATTGACGGCGATTGCGGGGGCGCCTGCGCCTGCGCCACCTGCCATGTCTATGTCGGGGCCGCCTGGCTGGACAAGGTCGGCAAGCCCTCAGGCATGGAGGAATCCATGCTGGATTTCGCCTCCGACGTCACGCCCGCCTCGCGTCTTTCGTGCCAGATCAAGGTCAATGCGGACCTAGACGGGCTCGAGATATCCATGCCTCCCAGCCAGCACTGAGGCATTTCTTTTTCTGACCGTCACCTTCAAAACGAAATTCGGCGATGGAGGCTGTTCTGCTTGATCAGATCATGCTTTGAGGTGCGCTTGGTCTAAAGATTGCTGACTTGTAAGGCATGATCTCTCCTATGCATCGCTCCGATACGCCCGTTTTATGCCGGCACTGCCAGGCGGAAGTGATTCTGCAGCTGGTCGATCTCGGCGTTTCGCCGGTAGCCAATGATTTGCTAGAGGCGGCGCAGCTCGAAGAGGAAGACCGCGCTTTTCCGCTGGAGGTTTTGGTTTGCCAGAAGTGCCGGCTGGCACAAACCCGTGACACTTTGGCCCCGGAAGAGATTTTTCGCGCCGATTACACCTATTTCTCCTCCCACTCGTCCAGCTGGCTCAAGCACGCGCAGGCTTATGTCGGGGCCATGGTGGCCCGCTTCGGGCTGGCACCCGGCTCGGTGCATGTCGAAATCGCCTCCAATGACGGCTATTTGCTGCAATACTCGCAAGCCGCGGGGCTGAGCTGCCTTGGCATTGAGCCGTGCGAATCGGTGGCGCTAGCGGCGCGCGCCAAGGGCATCGAAACGCAGATGGCGTTTTTTGACGTGGCCTTGGGCGCGCGTTTGGCCCAAAATGGCCGCCCGGCCGATCTGATCACCGCCAATAACGTGTTTGCCCATGTGCGCGATATCAATGGCTTCGCTGCCGGGATCAAGGCCTTGCTGGCCCCCGAGGGCGTGGCCACGCTGGAGGTGCAGCATCTGCTCTCGCTGATGCAGAACATGCAGTTTGATACGATTTACCATGAGCATTTCTCCTATCTCTCGCTGATCGCCGCGCAGCGGATTTTCGCGAGCGTGGGCCTGCGGGTGTTTGACGTTGAGCTGGTGCCCACGCATGGCGGCTCGATCCGGTTTTTCGTCTGCCACCAAAACGCAGCCCATGCCCAATGCCCTGGCGTGGAGCGCACTTTGGCGGCGGAGCACGCCTATGGCCTGCAAGAAGATGCAGTCTACCAAGCGTGGGGGAAGCGCGTGCATGCCGACAAGTCAACGCTACATGCGGCGCTGACTGCGCTCAAACAGGCCGGCAAAACGCTGATCGCCTATGGTGCCCCAGCCAAGGGCGTGACCTTGCTCAATTATTGCTGCGTGGGCCGCGATCTCCTGGATTTCACGGTGGATTTGGCCCCCTCAAAGCAAGGGCGCTTTATGCCGGGCGTGCGCCTGCCCATCCTGGCCCCGGCGGCCATCGCCGAGAAAAAGCCCGATTACGTGCTAATCCTGCCCTGGAATCTCAGTGAAGAAATCCGGGCGCAATTGGCCTATATCGGTGCTTGGGGCGGCCAATTTCTGGTGCCGGTGCCAGCTTTGCAAATCCTTCCGGCCCCAGCCGCTTAATTCGCGCCGCCGGCTTTCAGCAGCGCTTTGAGCCGGTAGAGCGCGTCCAGCGCCTCGCGCGGGGTCAAGCTATCTGGCTCCACACCGGCTAGCATGGCCTCGATGGCGCTGGGCTCCGGCGCGGCCGGCTCAGCGCTGAACAGCGACAAGCTGTGCGGATCCACCCGTCCGCTTTGCCCCGCTTCCAGGCGCGCCAGCACGGCCCGGGCGCGCTCCACGACACGTTTTGGCACGCCCGCCAGCTTTGCCACCTGCACGCCATAGCTGCGATCGGCCGCGCCAGACTGCACTTCGTGCAGAAATACCAAATCGCCTTTCCATTCCTTGGCGCGTAGATTGGCATTGGCCGCAGCCGCGAGCCGTTCGGGCAAAATGGTCAACTCATGGTAATGGGTGGCGAACACCGCCCGGCAGCCATTCACGTCATGGAGGTGCTCGGCGCAGGCCCAGGCGATGGCCAGGCCATCATAGGTGGCGGTGCCGCGCCCGATCTCATCGAGGATGACCAAAGCCTTTGGCCCGGCCTGGTGCAAAATGGCGGCGGTTTCGACCATTTCCGTCATGAAGGTAGAACGCCCGCGCGCCAAATCATCTGATGCCCCCACGCGGGAAAACACCCGGTCCGCCAGGCCCAGCTTGAGGCGCCGCGCCGGCACGTAACAGCCCGCTTGCGCCAAAATGGCCAAAAGCGCGATCTGGCGCAGATAGGTGGATTTGCCGGCCATATTGGGCCCGGTCACCAGCAGCAGACGCGGCCCCAATTGGCCATCGGCGTCCAGGCGCACATCGTTGGGCGTGAAGGTTTTGCCCGCTTTGTCCAGTGCACGGGCCACGACAGGGTGGCGCGCGCCTTCGGCGAGCAATTCATTGCCCGTGCTCAGCTCGGGGGCTACAGCCTCGGTTTCCTGCGCCCAGATGGCCCCCGCGCTGGCCACGTCCAGCACGGCCAGGGCCTGGGCGATGGCGCGGATGGCGCGCTCATTGCCGGCCGCCGCGGCGGCAAAATCGCGAAACACCGCCAATTCGCGCGCCAGGGCCTGCTCCCCCGCGCGGGCGATTTTGGCGTCCAGCTCCGCGAGTTCGGGCGTGGTGAAGCGGATCGAGCCCGCCAGCGATTGGCGGTGCGCGAATTGGCTGTTGAGCGGGGGGCTCATCAGCGCCTCGGCCTGCTTGGGCGTGGCATCCACATGGTAGCCGAGCACGGCGTTATGGCGGATTTTCACCGGCAGACCGGTGATTTGCCCGTAGCTGGCCTGCAGAGCCGCCACCACCCGGCGCGAATCGTCACGCAGGCCGCGGGCCTCATCCAAGGCCGGGTCAAAGCCAGCTTGGATAAAGCCCCCGTCGCGGGCCAGCACAGGCAGATCGGCCTCCAGCGCCTGGCCGATCTGGGCAAGCCAGGCCGCCAATACCGGCTTTTCGACCAGCGAAAGCTGATCCAGCGCCGCGGCGAGTTCGGCGGGCGGCTTGGCCAGCGCCAGGCGCGCTCGGATCTGCTCTCCCGCCGCCAAGGCAGCCGCCAGGCTGGCGAGATCGCGCGGGCCGCCCCGGCCAAGCGCCAGCCGCGTCAGCGCCCGGGCTGGATCCCCCATGCCTTTGAGCAAGGTGCGCAACTGTTGGCAAGCGCCCTCCTCGGCCAGGAAAAACGCGATCCCCGCCAGGCGCGCGGTGATCTCGGTGCGGTCCAGGCTGGGGCGGGCCAGGCGCTCGCTGAGCAGGCGCGCCCCGCCGGGCGTCAGGGTGCGATCGATGGCATGCAGCAAAGAGCCCTCGCGCCCGCCGCGGGTGCTGCGCTCCAGCTCCAGGCTGATGCGGGTGGCCGCATCGATGGCCATGGCCTCGCGCCCGGCCAGGCGCTTGGGCGGCTCCAGGCGCGGCGCGGCCCCGGCCTGCGTCAATTCCACATAATCGATCAAGAGGCCGATAGCGGCCAGTTCGGCCTCCGTGAAATCCCCGAACGCATCGAGCCCCGCCACTTCGAACACGGCGCAGGCGCGCCGCGCACCATAGCGCGGATCGGCCTTGCTGCCTGGGCGCAGTGTGAGCACTGCGCCGGCCATTTCGGCTGCGGCCAGAATCGCTTTGCGCGCGCCGTCCTCCTCCCCGGCCAGCAGCTCGGAGGGGGAAAGCGCCAAGATTTCCTCACTGAGCGCGCCGGGCGCGCAGGCCAAAGTGTGGAAAGCCCCGGTGGAGATATCGGCGAAGGCCAAGGCTGCCTCCTCCCCGCGCACCACCAAGGCCGCCAGGCAATTGGCGGTGCGCGCCTCTAGCAAGCCCTCTTCGGTGAGCGTGCCGGCGGTGACAAGGCGTGTCACCTCACGGCGCACAATGGCCTTGCCGCCGCGCTTACGCGCCTCGGCCGGATCCTCAACCTGTTCGCACACCGCCACTTTGAAACCCGCGCGGATCAGCCGCGCGAGATAGATTTCGGCCTGGCGCCAGGGCACGCCGGCCATGGCGATGGGATCGCCATCATGGCTGCCGCGCTTGGTTAAGGTGATATCGAGGGCGGCGGCCGCCTTTTCCGCATCCTCGAAAAACAGCTCATAAAAATCGCCCATGCGGAAAAACAGCAGCGCCTCGGGATGGCGTGCCTTGGCGGCGAAATATTGCTCCAGAAAGGGCGTGCGCTTGGCCTGCGCGGCTGAACTGGCCATTTGCGGCGGGGACGGATCGGACATGCCCCCTATTGCTGCCCCGCCGCGCCAAGGGCAAGCGCAGATCATTCATCCTCCCCCGCCTGCGGGGGAGGTGCGCGCAAGCGCGGAGGGGGCTTTGCGTCATCCTGGGGCGGGCTTTGCCCGAACCCAGGATAGAGGCATGCAGCCTCCGTCATGCCACTGGCTTGGCGCAGCCAAGATCGGTGGCATCCAGGGCCATGGATCCCACCGCTGCTACGCACGGTGGGATGACGCAAGGCAGAACCCCTGCCCAATGGCATGACGCAAATCAGCGATCCGCGGCGGCCTTGGCCCGCGTCACCTCCAGCATCCAGGCATCCGCGGGGGCAAGGCGGCCTTCATCCATCAAGCGCTGCACCAGCGCCTGCGCCTTGGCCCAATAGCCTTGCCCGGGAAACAGGCCACCCAGTTTTGCGTAGCTGACGATGACATCGCGCTGCGCCTCGGCACTCCCCGGATTGTCCCTGGCCAGGCGCTCAGCAATGGCGAGGCTGGCCACAAAGCGCGCCTTCGCCTCGTTCACATCGCCCGCCTCCACCGCCACATCGCCAAGCTTGTTGAGGCTCACCGAGACATCGCGCTGCGCCTGCGCACTTCCCGGATTGTCCCTGGCCAGGCGCTCAAGGATGG